>JAGYLH010000068.1 GCA_018400955.1 Bacteroidales bacterium | reverse complement strand
AGCCTTGCATCACTTTGGCTGTGCCAAAATCTGGCTTGTGTTTGTTCAAAAAAGCCCGTCGTTTTTTTGTGTAACCCTTTAATTCGCTCAATGTATGCCGAATTAATATTTTGTGGCTTGACCTGCCCTGATTTTTCGGCTGTTTTAACCAAACCGTAAACAGAGAAAACAAGGAGGGATTGTTTCAGCTGCTCCGTCATTTTCTGATTGAAAAATGCCGTTTCCTTTTCCATCGTCTTTCGTTGCTCCAGCACAATTTTTTGTTGTTCAATAAGCAAAGCCCCTATATTTTCGGAGGCATCAAAAGCCTTGTTTTCACCATCTCCTGCTTCTAATCGCAAATTCAATGCAGCCAACCGAATGGCATCATTCACTTTTGTTGAGGTATCAAACAGTTTTTGTATCAAATCGTTTGCGTGTTTGTAAAAGGGTTCAATCAGCAGGGCCTGAACAGAAGAATCGACCAAACGTGAAACGCTTAGTTCCAGGGTTTCAGTATATTCTAACTGGCTGTCTGTTAGGTTATTCAGCGATTGCTCGCTAAAAATCCTGATCTTTTCGGGGGTGCCCTTCTGGATGCTTTTTGCATTTCGCAGGGTTTTTTCAAAAATCCGGTTGAGTTTATCCAATAGTTTGTCTTCCTGACAGCTGAATAAACTTAGGAGATTGGTTGGGTCTGTTTCAGGATCTTTATGTTCCGGTGCGAGCAAATCCGTTAAATGGCTGTCAATTTGTTTGAGTTGTGTTGTGAGTGGCACGACCAACTCCGAACTGATTTCGTCAAAACTGCCTTTCATCAGGTTGGTCAGGCGTGCCTCGGTGAGCATAAGTTGCACCTCGGTTTGCAGTGTTTGCAATAAGATATCTTGCTGCCATTGCCATTTCCCGGGGATTTTCAGCAATTGAAGCTGCTGTTTTTTCACTGATTTCGCATGGGGTGTTTTTATATAGCTGTTGGGATGCAATCCGGAGGCCGTTGTGCCAAGGACTGACAAAATGGAACCCAACTCCTTATACAATGATTCCTGAATGGCTTGCGCCTGTGTCTCCGAATGCCGGATTATTTCTTCCAGGGGTACTTCTATAGTTTGCCTAAAGCCCTGCATTTGCGCCTCTGACAATTCCTCCCTGGCATGGTTTTCCAAATAGGTAAACGCATCATTGCTGGCATAAATCAATTTGCGATATTCAAAAACCAACCGGATTTGCGCCAGGCTAAAGGCGGATAAAACGGCCTGCACGGAATTTTCTATGTGACTATAAATAATACCTTTAGCAAGTTTTTTAAATTTGATACGGTAAGCAATCAGCTTTTTACCGGATGCCGTGCTGAGCTGCAACTTCTTTTTAAACGCAAAAAACTTCATCCCCATACCGGAAGGGACTGTCTTTCTCAGATCAGCGGCACCTATTGTGATTGTTACATTATCGTCCACACTGTCGATAATTTTTTCGCCCATTTCCAATAGCTGCCTGATAACCGGCTGAAGGTAATCTTTTTGTTCCTTTTCCAGCAAACTGCGTTGTTCTTCGATCAAACTCCCCAAACGGCCCAAAACACCCGATTTTAGCTGATGGATAAAAAGCATTTTTTGGGCATCTTTCTGTTCGGGTAACTTTGTTTCGAGGGTTTGTTGTGTTTTCAGCAGCAGTTGGCGGATGGTTTTTGCTTTTTCCGAACGGTAATGCAATAAGGGTGAAAATGAAGTGTTCCAAAGCTTATCCACTTCATCCTGCATGATTTTCCATGCACGGTCAATCTGTGCGGCCAGCAAGACATTTTCAGGATAAGCAGGCGCAAAATGAGTGTCAGGTAAAGTGATCTGGCTCTCCTTAGGCCTTGAATAAGTTGCTTTGGATGACTTCTGTACAATTTCAATTTTTGGAAAAGTAGTTGAGGCACTCAACATGACGACAGTTCCAATTTTTTCTAACAAGCGGTTGTTTTCTTCAATAAATTCAGAAGCTGACAGTTGGTTAATTTCAGGTAATCAGCACCAGGTCCGATGCATGAGATTCTTCCGAATGATAGAATAATAAGGTTTTTGCTCTAGTTGGTTGTTGATTACTTTTACTTGTGCATTCAATCGAATACTTTCCAGCAGTTGTTCAAGTGTACGGCGAAATCTCGGCCTGACTGTCATTTTTATTGTTTACAATAAGCATCCTTGGTTTGGCATCAATCCATTTTTCTGAAAACAGCAGGAGCTTGGTCAGTATTAGGATGAAATGGCTGTTTTTGCTTTTGTCAACAATCCAGCAATCAATGGTTTTATACCTGCCAAAGCCGGTTTTTGGTCATAACGAACAACAACGGTATTCAAATCCAGCCTGTTAAAAGTTGCCAATAGCTTGGCAAAACCAATGGGGTTTTTGGTTTGATTGGCCCAGCCCCAACATCACCGTGATTGGGTTCTTATGCCCGAAAACCCATAGGTTTGGGCAATCATTTCGATACCGGCATAGGTGTTGTTTACGGCCTGGCGACGGGCAAACATGCCACTTTCGGCAAAAGGTTTAGGGTTCATGTTGGGCTTTTGGGAAAAGCTCGTCAGCCCCCGCTTGCTCAATCAGGTCGAAGTTGACAGTATTCTGCTTGCCCACCAGCATCTTACCCAGTTCGATAAGGTGGGGCCCTCTGCTCGGTGCCGCCGCTAAACAATATTATATTTGGTATTGTGGCATGGTCTTTCTTGGATGATTCCATTTTGCTGAGTGCAATGCGGGTAACCGAGAGCCAAACACTTCGCCAAACATCCACATAATCTAGTTTTAACTGTCTTCTTTTAGAATGAAATAAAGGGCAGCCATAAGGATCAGGGCGATGATCATGGCCAAAAAGTCGAGTTGAAACATCATGCCAAAAGCCACAAGAAACCCGGTAAGCCCGATGTATTTATTTACCTTGAAAGTGGGACGGAAGTCAACACTGGCAACACTTTCAAGAAAAAAGCCAGGTTGATAAAACCATAGAGGCCAGGTAGAACATGGTCACCACCCTGGCGATCACATTCAGGTCGCCAATTAAAATGCCGGCTTGCAATCAGAAAACAAACAAAAAGGGCTCGTGGCTCGTTGTTTATCCCAATACCTTTGGCGAAAATACGGCCAATCTTGTCGGTTGCCATGGCCTGCGTAATGCGTGGCCCCCCAGTATATGCCGCCCAGGGCCGACGAGAGGTGGCAACCGCATATGCCGGCAATCACCAATGGTACAACCCACGATACTTTAAGAGGAAATTGGTGTCATTTAGCAATAAGTCGCGGTCAACATAAATGAAAACCCGATGGCAAGCCCTACATACACCAAAAAACCTGACAAAAATGGCACCCAGTGTTCCTCGCGGAATGGCTTTGCCAGGGTCCTTAAATCGCCCGACATGGCAATGCCGGCCGTAAACCCGGTAACGGCAGGAAAAATACGGCAAAGAGCAAACCAAAGGGCAGGCCATCCTCGGCTGGTGAAGCATCACCGAAGCTGCCTGATAATCTGTTTGCGTTGAAATACCGATGGGCAATGGAAACCAGGGATAGTACTGCCCCCAAAATGTAAAATTGGGTCCTGAGGGCAAAAGAAGTGTTGATATAAGCAATGATTACTAGTAATAAGATGGCAAGAGTGCCAATGATGCGGTAGCTGTTGATGGATGATTCCAGGCCTGAAAATTCCCGGATATAATCTATGGATAGAAAACTCTCGGCAAAACCAATCAGATAAAGCATATGCTGAGCGCTGTTCCTATTACCAGGGCAATGCCAATGGCACCACCAATGGGAAGGCCCAAACTGCGGCTCAAAAAACATAGTATATGCCTCCGGCCTTAATCTTTTGTCAGTGGCGATGCTCGAAACACTCAGGCCTGTCGTAAACGAAATTACATGCGCCAACAGTATGATAAAGAGGGTGTTGTATAATCCGGCATGGCCTACTACCCATCCCAAACGCATATACATGATAACGCCTAAAATGGTCAACAGGATGGGGGTGAAAACGCCGGCAAAGGCTCCGAATTTTTGCTTTTGGCTGGGTTCATCTAGGCAGAATAATTGGTTTAAGAATAGTTTTGAATAAATCAAGACTTATTTTTTCCCTACCAAAAGTACGAAAACTTATCCCTTATCTGCCAATTGCTGACCGAACAAGGATATTTATTGCTTGTTTTGTGTCAACAAAGAGTTTTATAGGCTGATGAGTCAGAAATAATTTGTGAACTTTTATGTTTTATAGTAGTTTTACAGGATCATTAAAAAGTTCATGATGAAGGGATGCCATCATTATAATGAAGACTGGACAAAATTACTAAAACAAATCCCTGTATTTGCCGTTTGCCCGAAGAATGGTCCCTGAATTGGCCAATTTGTTGTGCGAGCTGCGGGCCAAGGCACAGGAACCCCTTTTCAGGAAAGGCGACCAGGGCGATAAAATGTACATCCTGGTGGAAGGGGAGGTGAAGTGCACGACGGAAATCGCTATGTGGATTGCCCGACTAGGGCCCGGCAATGTGTTTGGTGAGTTTGCTTTGATTGATGAAGAAACCCGCCCAGCTTCGGTCACTGCGGAGAAGTCCTGCTCGCTGCTCTATCTCGAAAAAGACATCATGGTGCCCTTAATGGGGCAAATATCCTGAAATTTTGATGGGACTGTTGCATACGCAAACTGAAAGACATGCGCGACATGAACGATTTGAAGGAAAAACTGGCCAAAAGTTATTTGAAAATCAGCAGGCAACACGAAGAAATAGCCCAACAAAACGCTTCCATCAAGGAAAAAGCCAGCTCGTTGAAGCCCGGAACCAGGAATCCGAGGCAGTTGAACGAACAAAAGCGGCAGTTGATGAAGTTGTATTGATACACGGCCTAAAACCCCTTACCAGTGCCCTGATGATGGTTGATTTGTTGACCAACACATCGAGAACAAAGCCGCCGTGCAGGAATACCTCGATGTGCTCATCCACTCAATGCAACGCATGGACAAGGTGTTTAATGATATTATCAGGGATAATCACCGAATGAATAATGTTTGCGATGAGTTAGTTATTCATTATATTTGAAAGCAAAATAGTACTATTGTAGCAAAGAACAAACGTCATGGAAACACTTATCATACAAACTGAAGGCGAAAAGTTGAAAGCCATCAAACAACTGCTAAAGTAATGGGCATTGCGTTTGAAGCCAAAAAAGGAAAAGAGCCCCCATAATCCTGATTTCGTTAAATGATAAAGGAGCAATCAGAAGAAGTGCAACAAGGAGAATTTGTTGCTATGACCGAAGATTACATTTAAGGAGCTTTTTGGCCTCTAAACAGGTTTTTCTCAGCATGCTTACGAAGTTAAAATAGCAAAAGAAGGCCGATAGCGATATCATAAGAATCATTAAATCAGGCGATAAAGCATCCATTAAGCGTATTGAACAGATGCTGAAAGAACTGAGCTTCATCCGGCCACAGGCATTGGAAATCCTGGGCAGTAAAATTCCGCGCAATGAATTTTAAATAATCCAAACAGAGAACACTTCTTTTGTAAAGAAATTTCAAAATCTTTACATCAAATAATTGGTCTGAATAAAAATTTCAAATCAATACATTAGGCTGTTTTTTGATGGTGGCGCATCCAGAGAGCTTTAGCCTTTCGGGGCCTGGTTGGTTTGTGTACCAATGATAGATTGAAAAGAAATTTCCTTTCGATAGACATCAGTTTTTTAAACAACCCAATTATTCCATATCTCCATCTATTCAATAATGGTGGCCAGCAATTTGCGGTTTCCCTCCACGGTTTCTGAACTCGCATAACAAACTCTCTGCCAGGTGCCCAGGGCCAATTTGCCATGCTGAATGGGAATGCTCACCGAGCTGCCATAAAAAAGAAGCTTTGATATGGGCCGGCATATCATCATCCCCTTCAAAAATGTAAGGGTGTAAACCGGATCGCGTTCAGGAATCAGCTTGTCCGTAAATTTTGCCAGGTCGTGCCTTACGGACGGGTCGGCATTTTCCATTGATGGTGAGCCCCGCCGAAGTGTGTTGATGAACAGGTGTAAAAGCCCCGCTTTTGGGAGATTGCCCAGCTGTGATTCAATTTCTTTTGTAATCAAGTGAAAGCCCTGATTAAAAGACGGAAGCTGAATCTGGATTTGGATGGCCATAGCTTATCGAATTTTGTTTTCACAAAAATGGGTATTGTGCCTGCACACAATACCCACTTACACTATTATTCAGCGTGATTCAGTTATTTACTTCTTTCAGCAGCATTCTTGTCTGCTTTTTTTTTTTCTGAAATACCGACCATTTCTTCCAGCATATGGGTGGTAAGTGATTGACGCCTGAGGTAGAGCAGGGCCCTGTCCCAAATCAGGTTGGCACCAATACCAATGGCACGACCTATGCCAAAACAGCACTGTATAGAAATCATATTCGGTTACACCATAATGCCATTGTATTGCCACCACTTGTGCATCCACATTGGGCCAGGGATTTTTCGCCTTTCCTTGTTCTTTCAGAATGGGTGGAACCACTTTGTAGAGCATATCAACATATTTGAAGATGGGATCGTTGGCAAGATGTTTCAGGCTAAACTCCCGTTGAACAGTATAGCGGGGGTCGGTTTGCGCAGTACGGCATGTCCGAAACCGGGAATAACCTGTCCGCTGTGCAATGTGTCCCAAACAAATTGTTTCATTTCGTCTTCAGTGGGTACTTCACCGCCCATTTTATCCATCAGGTCCTGCAACCAGCGCAACACTTCCTGGTTTGCCAGTCCGTGCAAGGCCTGCCAGGCCATTGATCATGAAGGAGGTGGAAAGGTAAACATCAGAAAGCGAGCTGCCTACAAGATGTGCTGTGTGGGCGCTAACGTTTCCACTTTCGTGATCGGCATGAATGATGAAATGCATACGTGCCACATCATCATAAGGAGGCTTTTTTCCCATCATATGGGCAAAGTTAGTCTCAGGTCCAAATCGGGTTCCCAACAATACGCTTGTTGTCGCGGTACAGTTTTGTATAAATATAGGAAGCAATCTCGGGCAACTTGGCCAGCATATTCAGGGTATCTTCATACATGGGTTCCCATAGGTCGAGCTTGTTGGATAATGGGCTTTGTATTTTTTTGGCAAAACGATTCGCGGGCCAGTGGCCAATATGGCTGATGAAAACATGGCCATTGGATGGCTGCAGCAGGGCCAGGCATCAATTACTTCACACATAGCGCAAATGCGCCTTTTCGAAAATTCATCCACCAGGTCGAGCGTTTGTTTTTCGCTGGGCATATCACCTGTAAGCAACAGGAATAGCAAGCCTCCACATAAGGCATTTCGGCATTTTTGGGCTTCTCGGCAACATTTTAAATACTTCGGGAAGGGTATAGCCGCGATAACGAATACCTTCTTTGGGATCGAGATAGGAAATGTCTGTGACCAGGCATTAATTCCGCGCATTCCACCAATAATCTGGCTAACTGTTACTTTGTCAATAACTTTATCGCCGTGCTCTTCGAGTAATTTGGTTGTGCGTGGCTCTCCATTCTATTTTACCTCTTAAAATCTGTTTTAAATCTGACATATTCTATTGTTTTATTTCGGTTAATTAATTTAATTTAACTTTTTAGCGCTTCTCATCAATTGCGGCAAGAAAATCCTCGGTGTTGAGGTAATGATCTGCCTGAAGATTTTTCCGTGAATCAATACAGCCAGATCCTTGGTCATTTTTCCTGATTCAACTGTTTGAATGCATACATCTTCAAGGGATTGTGTAAAATCTAGCAGTGCCTTGTTGTTATCTTAGTTTGCCACGATGGGCCAGGCCACGCGTCCAGGCAAAAATGCTTTCGGCAATCGGGTTGGTTGAAGTCGGGTTTCTGCTGGTGCTGGCGGAAGTGACGCGTTACAGTACCGTGTGCAGCTTCTGCTTCTACTGTTTTGCCATCAGGGGTTACAAGCACTGGAGGTCATCAGTCCGAGCGATCCAAACCCTGGGCCAGGGGTGTCGGATTGTACGTCGCCATCATAGTTTTTACATGCCCAAACAAACTTACCTTCCCAATTTGATGCTGCGGCCACCATGTCGTCAATGAGGCGGTGCTCGTAAGTGATTCCAGCCAGGAACTTTTCCTTTCTTTGTAATCGCCGGTAAATTTCTTCAAAGATATCCCAAAACGGCCATCATAGTGTTTTAGGATGGTGTTTTTGGTGTTGAGGTACAAGGGCCATTTCTTTGCAAAGCCATGTTGAAGCAGTGAATGGGCAAAGCCGCGGATGGATTCATCTGTATTGAACATGGCCATTGCTACACCATCATCGCGGTAATTATATACTCTTATACTGTTGTGTTTCTGGCCTCCATCTTCCGGAGAAAGTAATGGTGAGCTTTCCTTTTCCTTTGGTAACAAAGTCAGTGGCTTGGTATTGGTCGCCAAATGCATGCCGGCCTATCACAATGGGATATTTCCACCCCGGGACCAACCTGGGAATATTGTTAATCAGGGGATGGGCTCGGGCGAAAACGGTGCCGCCTAAAATACTGCGGATTGTGCATTGGGCGATTTGTACATCTTCATCAACCCAAACTCTTCCACGCGCTTTTGATCAGGTGTGATGGTGGCACATTTGATGCCTACATTAAATTTTTGGATGGCATAAGCAGCATCAGCAGTAACCCGATCGGATGGTGCGGTCCTCGTTTTCCATGCCAAGGTCAAAATACTTAATCTCCAAGTCGAGATAAGGGAATATCAGTTTTTCTTAATAAATTTCAAATCACCTGTGTCATTTCATCACCATCAAGCTCTACTACCGGGTTCGCCACTTTAATTTTCGTCATATCAAAGATTTAGCCATTTATGTTAATAATTAGATGTTCTGATAATATTCCACCAATCCCGATTTCGTGATCCCCTCGCCGTGAAAGATTTCCTTGTCAGGATTCGATATTTCGATGGTATGTCCGTTTGCTTTGATTTGTGTCCTTATTTATAATGATTTAAAAATAAGCGAGTTGTTAATTATTTAACAACAAATTTATTTTCTTGTTTGCAACTTTCAAGTTTTTATATTTGTAGTAATTTAAAGCATCAAAATTATGGAAAATTATGCAGGAATTCGTCGCAGTGCTGCTGACCGGGTAGTCGCCGGAGTGTGTAGCGGACTTGCAACCTACTTAAAATTGGATCCCGTTTTGGTCAGATTGATATTCGTTTTGCTTGCCATTTTTGGCGGCGGCGGATTGCTGGCCTACATCATTTTATGGATTGTGCTCCCCGAGGAGTTTAACTACATTGATATGGGTGCCGCAACTTCTGCCGGGCAAAAAGCGTCCACAGAATCCGCTGGAAATGTGCATACGGATACTCCGGCTGATGAACAAAAAGCAAATTCGGCCCCTAAACAGCCAACCCCCCAGAATTACAATGCCCAATTTATTGGCGGCATTATCTTGATTACGATAGGGTCGTTGTTTTTAATTGCATCCTTTATTCCGAGGATCAATTTTGGCGATCTCTGGCCAATCCTACTCATTGTGGCTGGCGTGGCCATCTTACGGCCTGTTTTTAATAGATAAGGAAATATTAAATCCGGTAGTTATTACATTGATAGTTAAACATTTAAACATAAACCTATTATGAAACATCAAAATATTTTTTGGGGCACAGCCTTGATTCTCCTTGGAACACTCATCTTATTTGACCGACTGGGCATATTTATTTTCGAATGGTCAATGCTCAGGCACCTTTGGCCGGTATTGCTTATTTTTTGGGGCATTTCCATTTTGCCTACCAAAGGTTTTGTAAAAATTATCCTAGCCCTTGCTGTGGCAGCTGTTACGGTTTTTATTTACAGCGAAAAAGCCCCCGAAAGCCGCGGGGAATGGAAAAGGATTGAGTTTAAAAAAGACGTTGATGATAAGGACGCCATCAGTCAGCGCTTTAGTGAACCAATGCCCGACGGAATCGAAAAGGCTTCTTTAACACTGGACGCCGGTGCAGGCGCATTCAAAATGAACAAGCAATCAGATAACCTGATTGATTTTGATAAGAAGCGCAGCATGATGAAGTACGATTTCAAGGTGGAGACCTTCAACGAAAAAACCACCATCGAAATAAAGCAGAATTCAACCATTCATGAGGGAACAAACCGAAAAAATGAGGTTTCTATGCAACTCAGCCCCATACCCTTGTGGGATTTTGAGTTCAATATTGGAGCCGGGAGCTTCGATTTTGATATGACCGAGCTTAAGGTAGAAAAGCTGGAACTTAATGGGGGTGCTGCATCTATCGACTTTAAACTGGGCGATTTAACCTCCGAGTCACAAATTTCGATTGATGCTGCCGCTTCTTCCATCACTTTGCGCGTTCCCGAGGGAAGTGGTTGCGAACTGCATAGCAGCAGTGTGTTGTCGAGCAGAAATATCGAAGGTTTTGAAAGGATATCCAAAGGCCACTACCGGACAGAAAATTTTGACGAAGCCGAGAACAAAATCACCATCACACTGAATACAGCTGTTTCGAGTTTTACTGTGTTTCGCTATTGATAGTTTGCCAAACTGCCCCGGCACGCTGACAAGCATTTGCCATATTGGCGCAATCAGTTGCCATTCATGGGACTGGCACGTTTTTTGACCACCTGAAACTTTGTTATGGAATACAAAGACTATTACAGCATTTTAGGGGTGGACAAAAAAGCCGGTGCGGATGAAATCAAAAAGGCATACCGCAAATTGGCTATTAAATATCATCCTGATAAAAACCCCGATAACAAGGCATCCGAAGAAAAATTCAAAACCATTTCGGAGGCCTATGAAGTGCTTGGCAATGCGGAAAAACGCAAGAAGTATGATGACTTGGGTTCCAACTGGAAACAATATGAGCAAGGTGGTTTTGATGGGTTTAATAATGCACACCGCAGGCAGCAGCAAGGTGGGTTCGAAGATTACTTTGGCGGAGACACAGGCTTCTCCGACTTTTTTGAGGCCTTTTTTGGTGGAAGCTTTGGCGGAAACCGCCGTGCACAAGGTTTCGGCCAGGGGTTTGGAAGTATGCAAGGCAAAGGCCGCGATTTAGAGGCAAGCATCGAGCTGAGCTTACAGCAAGCCTTTCATGGAAGTGAGCAACGCTTTTCAGTTGGTGGAAAAACCATAAAAATGCCCATCAAACCTGGTGTGCGCGATGGTCAGGTGTTGCGCCTCAAGGGGAAGGGAAATCCGGGTGTAAATGGCGGCCCCTCAGGCGATTTGCTCTTGCGCGTGCAAATAAAACCTGATCCGGTTTATAAACGAAATGAAGATGATCTGACCCGTGAAATAGAAATTGACTTTTATACAGCCGCCCTTGGGGGTAAAATTTTGGTGGATACCATGAAAGGTGCGATTACCGTACCCATCAAGCAAGGCACACAAGGAGGAGCTATGCTGCGCCTCAAAGGGCTTGGCATGCCTGTTTATGGAAAACAGACTTTTGGAAACCTCTTTTTAAAGGTAAAAATCAACATCCCTGCTGAGCTGTCAGCTGAAGAAATAAAATTGCTTGAGCAAGCCAGGAGTATCAGGGGTTGATGGGTCGTATTATTTCCGATATTTGCTTCTTCAAGCCTTTACCAAATGAAATATCAAATCATTGCCATGCTGCTGTTTTTGTCTTTAAAAACAGTGCCCCAACAAAATGACCATCCCATGATTCCTTTCGACCTGAAAAAAGCCGAATACCTCTATCATTTTGCTTTTGATTGCATTGACCGCGAGTATCCCAACAAACCGGGATCTGTTTTGGGCGACGCCACCTACTTGAAACAACCGCATGAAGAGCACCCTGCCTTTTATGGTTGTTTTGATTGGCATTCCTCTGTGCATGGGCATTGGACCCTTGTGACCCTTTTAACGAACTTTCCCGATTTTGAGCATCATGATGCCATATTGACCAAGCTGAAAGCGAATATCACAAAAGAGAACATTGAAAAAGAAATGGAGTTTTTTCAGGATGAGCATAATAGCACCTTTCAGCGCACCTACGGCTGGGCTTGGTTGCTCAAGCTCTCCGAAGCATTGCGTGAATGGGACCAGCCCGAAGCAAAGGCCATGTACGAAGCCATCCTACCGCTTGAGCAATTATTGGCCGAAAAGTTTATCGAGTTTCTTGGCAAGCTGAATTACCCAATCCGCGTAGGTGAGCATCCCAATACCGCTTTTGGGATGTCGTTTGCTTACGATTATGCCCAAAAATATCACCCCCGACTGGCAGCAACAATCGAAAGCAGGGCAAGGGACTATTACCTGTACGACAAAGGATGCCCCTTAAGCTGGGAACCGGGCGGGTTTGATTTTTTGTCGCCATGCCTGCAAGAAGCTTCACTGATGTTGAAAGTGCTTCCTGAAAAAGAGTTCAAGACATGGTTTGCCGATTTTCTTCCGGGTTTTGCCGATAATCCCGGATTGTTTATGGAGCCAGGTATTGTAAGCGATGCTTCTGATGGCAAGCTGGCCCACCTGGACGGTTTGAACTTTAGCCGTGCCTGGTGCTTGTTCGAAATGGGAAAATCCCTGAATAACAAAGGCATGATTGATTTGGGGATTGAACATTTCAATTACAGCTACGACAAAATGGATGCAGGTGAATATATGGGATCGCACTGGTTGGCTTCCTTTGCTGTTTACACTTTGGTTAAAGCGGAAAGATGATGATTTTGGAAGCTTGCGTAGAAACGCTTGAAGAGGCCTTATTGGCGCAAGAAAGGGGCGCGCATCGAATCGAATTGTGCTCACGCCTTGATTTGGATGGGCTTAGTCCGGACGCAGAATTGGTGCAAGCATGCTGTGCCGCGCTGCGGATTCCTGTGATGGTTATGATTCGGCCACGTGCAGGTGATTTTGTTTATGATCAAGCTGATATGAGGCGCATGGAACTTGAAATTGACCAAGCCAGAGAACTTGGCGCCCATGGTGTTGTGTTGGGCTTGCTTACCATCGAAAACCATATTGACATTGAAAATACCCAACGCTTAGCCGGCTATGCACAACCCATGGCGGTTACGTTTCACAAGGCCATCGACTCCTTGTCTGATCCCGTTGAAGGTGTTCGGGTTTTGGCAGCTATACAGGGGATAAAGCGCATTTTAACATCAGGTGGAAAACCAACAGCAGCCGAAGGGGTTTCGGTGATACGCCGTATGATGCAGGAAGCAGGTGATAAAATCAGCCTGGTGGTTGCCGGAAAAGTAAGCAACCAGAATGTAAACGAAATTGCCAAAGCAACTGCAGCCAATGAGTTTCACGGGCGCAAGATTGTTGGTGATTTTGAAAAATAGCCGGGTCGTGTCATTTAAAAGTCATTCCATTCTTCCCAAAATCTGCCTATAACTTGTTCATCTGCATCAAAAACTGGTTGGCTTACCCGGCGTTCATACATTTTATGTTACTTTGCATGTTTTTAAAGTGAAATTAGTGTTGCCTGTCAGAAGGGTTGCCAAAAGATAATTATAATTCTACAATATACTTGATACAATGACATGTAAGAGATTGCTATTCGTTTTTGCTTTTTCGTTCCTAATTCCTGCCGGATTGCTCGTGGCCCAGGAAGCTGTTGTGCGCGGTTTTGTTTATGAGGCTGCTACCGGTGAGCCTGTTATGTTTTCGAATGTTTATATTGAAAACTCCACTTATGGTAATTCCAGCGATATCAATGGTTACTTTTCCATCAACAGGATTCCTCCCGGCAATTACACCTTGTTGGTGACTTATCTCGGATATGATACCCTGCGTGTAGCTATAAGCCTGAAAGCCGGGGATGTGCTCAGTAAAAGGCTCAACCTGGTGGAGTCGAGCTTTAGCCTGGAAACAGTGAATGTTACAGCCGAGCGCATGGAAGCTGAAGGCGAAACCCGGACTTCGGTGGTAAACCTTACGCCAAGGACCATCAACAGGCTTCCCAGTGTTGGGGGGCAGTCCGACCTGGCCCAATACCTTCAGGTGTTGCCCGGTGTGGTTTTTACCGGCGATCAGGGTGGTCAGCTTTATATCCGTGGCGGGTCACCCATACAGAATAAGGTGTTGCTCGATGGCATGATCATTTACAACCCTTTTCACTCCATCGGATTGTTCTCGGTATTTGATACAGATATTATCCGCAATGCTGAGGTATTTACCGGCGGTTTTGGGGCCGATTATGGTGGGCGCATTTCATCGGTGATGGACATTACAACACGCGATGGTAACAAAAACCGGGTGTCGGGAAAGATTAGCGCAAGCACATTCGGGTCAAAACTAATGGCCGAAGGGCCCATCGTGAAAGCCAAACATGAAAATGGAGGCAGTTCATCCTTTGTGCTTTCGGTAAAAAACTCCTACCTGGAGCAAACCAGCAAATCCATATACAACTATGTGGATGAAAACGGTTTGCCTTTTAATTTCCTGGATGTGTATGGAAAGGTTTCGATAAATGCTGCCAATGGCAGTAAAGTCAACTTTTTTGGTTTTCGCTTTGATGATCAGGTAAATAATTACAAGGCCTTATCTGATTTTAGTTGGAATTCATACGGCGCGGGTACAAATTTTGTTGTTATCCCCGGGAAGTCGCCTGTACTTATCGAAGGGCATCTGGCTTACTCATCCTACGAAGCCAACTTGTCGGAGCAAAGTTCACCGGACAGGTCAAGCAGCATCAATGGGTTTAATATGGGCTTCAATTTCAGTTATTTCCTTGGCCGCGATGTACTTAAATACGGATTGGAAATGTTAGGATTTAAAACGGCCTTTAATTTTACCAATGGGGTAGGGCGGACGATCAACCAATTTGAAAACACAACTGAGATTGGTGGTTTTGTGCGTTATAAGGCTACTATTGGCAAATTGCTTTTCGAACCCAGTTTCCGTTTGCAATATTATGCTTCATTGGCCAATTTATCACCCGAGCCCCGTATAGCCCTAAAATATTTGGTTAACGATTGGATGCGTTTGAAAATGGCTGGCGGTATGTACAGCCAAAACCTGATTTCGGCTGACAGCGACCGCGATGTGGTGAACCTGTTTTATGGTTTTCTGTCGGGGCCCGACAACCTGCCAAGCCGTTTTGATGGGGAGGACGTAAACCATAAACTGCAAAAGGCCAACCATTTTATACTGGGTGCTGAATTCGACCTTCACCGCTATGTGCACCTTAATGTAGAAGGTTATTATAAAGACTTTGCTCAGCTTACAAACTTGAACAGAAACAAGTTGTATGATGAAAGCACTGCAGGCTTTACCGTTCCCGATATTTTGAAAAAAGACTTTATCATTGAAAAAGGGGAAGCTTATGGAGCCGACATTGCCGTGAAATATGAAGCCAACAGGATTTATATTTGGACGGTGTATTCCATCGGTTTTGTGAACAAAAAATTCGAAGTTGTTGAAGGAGGCCTTGCCAATTACAGGCCGCATTACGACAGGAGGCACAATGCCAATGTGATCGTTTCATACACTGCCGGCGACCGCAAGCAATGGGAGATGAGCGGCAGGTGGAATTTTGGTTCCGGCTTTCCATTTACACAAGTGCAGGGGTATTATGAATTCCTCAACTTTTCGGATGGCATAAATACCGATTATATCTCGACGAATGGCGATTTGGGCATTATCTATGCCGACCTGAATGCCGGCGAGTTGCCTACTTACCATCGTCTTGACTTTGATATCAAGCGACGCTTTTATTTCAGCGAACGTACCACCCTGGAAGCCAACCTGGGGGTAACAAACCTCTACAACCGCGAAAATGTGTTTTATGTTGACCGTATTTCAAATGAGGTGGTCAGGCAACTTCCGCTGATGCCTTCATTTGGGCTTTCGCTATCATTTTAGATAATATTTTTTTGGTGTTAAAAAACAAAGTCATTAACTGAAAAATCAAACCTATGAAAACAATGTTTAACCCTGGCCGCATTCTTGTGATGGCCGTGCTTATGGCACTCGTGAGTGCATGCAATCCAAAAACGAAAACAACTATGGACGCTCCTGTAGCCAATAAAATTCCACATGAACTAACAGCCCACGAACAAACCCGCATAGATGATTATTACTGGCTGAATGACCGAAACAATCCCGAGGTGATCGCATACCTTGAAGCTGAAAATGATTATACAGAGGCTGTGTTGAAACACACAGAGCCTTTGCAGCAAAAATTGTATGATGAAATGCTCGGACGCATACAGCAAACCGACGTTTCGGTGCCTTATAAGCAGAATGGTTATTATTACTACACCCGTTATGAGGAAGGCAAGGAATATCCCATTTATTGTCGCCGTCACGACAATATGGAACAGCCCGAAGAAATCATGCTTGACGGCAACGAAATGGCCAAAGACCATGCTTATTTTCAGATTGGAAATTGGCAGGTTAGCCACGATAACAATCTGATTGCCTTTGCCACCGATACCGTAAGCCGCCGTATCTATACCATTTATATTAAGGATTTGACAACAGGTGAAATCTATAAACACTTTATCCCCAACACTTCAGGGAATATGGCCTGGGCAAACGACAATAAAACCCTCTTTTATACAATCCGTGATGAAACTTTGCGTCCGCATAAAGTATTTAAACACAACATAGATGAATCAGCCTTAAAAGACCCACTCGTTTTTCATGAAACTGACCCCACTTTTTACAGCTTTGTTTACAAAACGAAATCTATGGATTATATCATGATAGGTGTTGGGAGTACCATGTCATCAGAATACAGGTTTATAAATGCAGCCAGTCCCGAAAGCGATTTTCAGGTTTTGCAGCCACGACAACCCGATATGCTCTACAATGTGGAACACTATGGCGACAACTTCTATATCCGTACCAACCTGGATGCCCAGAACTTTCAGCTGATGAAAACAGCTGTTAACAAGACTACTATGGATAATTGGGTTACGGTAATTCCCCATCGTTCGGATGTGTTGCTCGAAGATTTTGAGGTGTTTAAAAACTACCTCACCCTCACAGAGCGCAAGAATGGGTTGAACAATATCCGCATCATGACCTGGGATACCCAAACCGACTTTTATATTGATTTCGGTGAAGCGGCTTATATGGCCTATATGAGCACCAACCTCGATTTTGAATCCGATAAGTTACGTTATGGATATATGTCGCTTACCACCCCCAATTCAGTGTATGAGTACGATATGAATAAAAGGGAACGCACTTTGCTGAAACAACAAGAAGTTTTGGGCGGCTACAATCCTGAAGATTACCAAACAGAGCGTTTTTATGTTGCTTCGCATGATGGTGTCAAGGTGCCGGTCACCATTGTTTATCGCAAAGGAATGAAACAAAATGGCAAGAACCCGCTTGTTTTGTACGGCTACGGCTCCTATGGAAACAGCATGGATACCTATTTTTCCTCTGCCAGGATTAGTTTGCTCGACAGGGGCTTTATCTGGGCCATTGCCCATGTGCGCGGCGGCGAAGAAATGGGCCGGCAGTGGTATGAAGATGGCAAGAAGTTGAATAAGAAAAATACCTTTTACGATTTTATCGCTTGTGGCGAATATCTTGTTGAACAGAAATTTACCTCCAGTGACAAAATGTTTGCCATGGGCGGAAGTGCCGGTGGATTGCTCGTAGGTGCAGTCATCAATATGCGCCCTGACTTATGGAAAGGTGCTGTTGCCCAAGTGGCTTTTGTGGATGTGGTTACCACCATGCTCGACGAAAGCATCCCACTCACAACAGGCGAGTATGACGAATGGGGCAACCCCAATGATAAAACTTATTATGACTATATGTTGTCGTATTCGCCTTACGACAATATTGAAGAAAAAGATTATCCGGCTTTGTTGGCTACCACGGGCCTGCACGATAGTCAGGTTCAGTATTGGGAACCGGCCAAATGGGTAGCCAAACTGCGCGATATGAAAACCGACAACAATACGCTGCTGCTCAAAACCAATATGGATTTTGGGCATGGGGGCGCATCGGGCCGTTTTGAACGGTTGAAAGAAGTAGCCTTGGAATATGCCTTTATGATGAACGAGTTGGGCATAAAAGAATAAATCCTCAGAATGATATAGTAAGCAATTGAAAATATTAAGGCTGCCAATTTTTTATTGGCGGCCTTTTTTTATGTTTTCATGAGATTCTAAAAGTCCGTCTTTTAATCCAGGGGGAAATTAATTCAAGGCAGTTATTACCCTTTTACGCAGGTGCGACTCCGCTGGAGTCGTAAGTCAAATTTTGATATTCAGTGCTATTATAATGATTACATTGATTCTAGGAGCGCGAAGCGCGGTCTATAGCCCCCAACCCCCCGGCGGGGGGCTTTTTAACAAACACAATTCTTAAAATTTTTTGGCGCTTCATGAAAAAAGTTTACAGTTTTTCGAATTGTAAACCTACTATCATCTCAAAGCCCCTCCGCCAAAGGCGGATTGGGGGGCTAAAACAGAAATTCAACCGAAAATTCCAAATTGCATCAACACTAAACATTCAGTATTTATTGATAATGCCTTGATTCAATGTATTAGAAATTTTTAACGGACAATAGTGATTTGAATCAACAATCCGTTTACTCAAAAGAAGTCAAACACAGATAGCCAGAAAGAAAAG
>JAGYLH010000067.1 GCA_018400955.1 Bacteroidales bacterium | reverse complement strand
CAACAGTTCATGATGTTATAAAACATTGGAATATAGTCGCAAATTGCTATTTTGAAGTCAGTTCGGTAACACTGCTCACTGTCATGGGCGTTGACATACCTTCTTCTTCCATCAGCATCGTCATGCTCTGCCTGATTGTAGCTGATTTGGTCCATCCTGTAGCAATGTCAAGTTCGATAATACCGGTCATTTCCCCGTCAACCTCAGCGGCATTGCCGTCTATTTCGCTGCCCGAAACCAGTCCTGTAAAAGATATTTTGGCAGTTTTGCCTTTGATTTCATCCAGTTTATAAGTGCTTTTAATCAGCATGTCGGAGTTTATGTCAACAGATGTTTCTACTTCCCAGCTATCACCAACTTTAACCGGATGGCCGGCAAAAATGGTCATCATACCTGTTTCGGCACCTTGAACATTTGAATTTTCAGGCATTACGTCGCTGATGTTGTTCGATAAGGGATTGCCAAATTGGTCGATTGTGGTTTGTATGGATTTTCCGATTACCTTGTTCATGCTGGCCGCCATTTGCTGAACCATTGGATTGTCGGCTTCCTCCATATTGTCTGAATCAAAAGTGATTTCCATGCCCATGGCATCCTGATTCAATTTGATGCGTTTGTAGGTATATTCCAAAGTGATATGCCCATCAGCGTTCACTTCTTTCACCACCACATCCTGAAAGTTGTCGATATTTTGCTTGATCAACATCGTTTGACCCATCATTTCCATTTGAATGGTTTGCTGGGTGTTGGTGGTAATGCTGAATTGCTGGCCTGGTTTGAGGTTATAACTCAAATCGAGGCTTTTTTGCGCTGTTACCGTGCTGCTGATGAGCAATATAACAACAATCAAGTGAAGGTGTAAAAAAACATTTCTTAAGGTTTTCATTATGGTGATTTTATAGGTTTGTTAAAATGGTGGCTCTTCCTGGCCCGATTCGGGATAATAATCTGTATCATCATTCATTTTAGAGGAAACCGTTTTGGTCTGTACTTCAAAATTCTGGTTCGGGCTCAAATCATCAGGTTTCTTTCTTGAAGATTCAAGATCTTCAAAACGTGCAAACTGCCCGACAAAGCGCAGGTTTACATCTCCAAGTGTTCCGTTCCGGTGTTTAGCAATACTTACAACAGCCTGACCCACTGTTGAATTGCCTTCTTCGTCTTCGGTCATTCCATAATACTCGGGTCGGTAGATGAATATGACCATATCAGCATCCTGCTCAATGGCACCGGATTCACGCAAGTCGGAAAGGATTGGTTTTTTCGACCCGGGCCTGCTTTCAACATTACGGCTTAGCTGCGAAAGTGCCAGAACCGGCACATCCAATTCCTTGGCAAGGCTTTTGAGCGACCTTGAAATATTGCTGATTTCCTGCTCGCGGTTGCCCCTGTTTTCGCCTCCGGATGTCATTAATTGCAAATAATCAACAAAAACCATTTGAATGTCGTGTTGCTGTTTCAAGCGGCGGCACTTGGCACGCAATTCGAAGATAGAGAGCTGGGGGGTATCGTCTATAAACAGCTTAGCCGCCACCAGCGGGGCAATGCGGCTGTTCAGTTGCTGCCATTCGTAATCGGCCAGGTCGCCGCGCCGGAGTTTGTCGGCGGGCAAATAGGTTTCGCTCGAAATCAAACGGGTTACCAATTGCACCGACGACATTTCGAGGGAGAAGAAGGCGATTGGCCTGTTGAATTCTACAGCTACATTTCGCGCAATATTGAGTGCCAAAGCCGTTTTACCCATACTGGGCCTGGCTGCCAAGATGATAAGGTCCGATTTTTGCCAGCCAGAGGTAATGCGATCAAGCTCGGTGTAGCCGGAGGGAACGCCACGCAAGTTTGTATCACTGTTTTTGGCATTTTCAATGTCTTGTATGGCTTCTTTGATGAGGTCGGGCATGGTGCTGAAACTGCGCCTGAGGTTGGTTTCGCTTACCGAAAACAATCCTTGCTCGGCATTGTCCAGCAGATCAAACACATCCGTGGTGTCTTCATAAGCTTTATTGATGATGTCCGTTGAAATGCGAATCAGTTCGCGCTGTATGTGCTTTTGCAGTATGATCCGGGCATGGAATTCAATATTGGCAGCTGACACTACCCGGTTGGTGAGTTGCGAAATAAAATAAGCACCTCCAACTATATCCAGGTCGCCATTGCTTTTGAGTTTATTGGTGACAGTAAGAATGTCTATGGGTTCGGAATTGGCGAACAGTTCCTGAATGGAAGTGAAGATTTTCTTGTGTACGTCTTTATAAAACACATCAGGGTTCAGAATATCAATTACGGCATTCACAGCGTCCTTTTCGAGCATCATGGCACCTAGCACCACTTCTTCCAAATCAACGGCCTGTGGGGGTACCCTTCCGTGTTGTAACAGTATGTCCTTGAGATGATCAGTTGCTGAAACCGGGGTAGTTTTTTTTCGGGTTTTATTTGTCTCCATGAGCCAAAATTACGAATTATGAACAGCCAGATACTTTTTGTTAATATCTTTTTGTTCGCCCAGAAAGACATTTTATCGCAAAGAATTTTACAACTGTTTGGGTATCTTTAATAAGAAGCTTGTCCCCTTGCCCAATTCGCTCTGAACAAACATTTGCCCATTATTTTTTTCGATGAATTCTTTGCAGATAATCAAACCAAGTCCGGTGCCACTTTCATTGGCTGTGCCTTTTCGGGTAAACTGTTCTTCAATCCTGAATAGTTTAGCCTTATCCTGCGCACTCATGCCTATCCCGTAGTCCCTGATTTCCAAATCAATAAAGTGTGACCCGTCTTGTATGCTGATGGTGATAATATCGTTTGGGTTGGAGTATTTTATGGCATTCGATATGATATTGCGCACGACCGTTAGCATCATATTGCGGTCGGCATAGGCATACACCTCACCCACATCCGAAAAGTCATCAAACTTGATGGATTTTTGATTGGCAGTTTCCAGCAACAGCAACAGTGTTTCGTTTACAGCTTCATTCAGATTGAACCTTTCGGGCTTCATTTCAATAATTCCCCTTTGGGAACGCGACCAGGTGAGCAGGTTTTCGAGCAGGTTGTATAGCTTTTCAGTGCTATTGCGCATTGATTTGATGGCTTGCTTTTTTTCCGTTTCAGTAAAGCTTTCATAATCAGATGTTAGTAATTCCATAAAACCCAGCAATGCATTGAATGGACTTCTTAAGTCATGTGCTATTATGGAGAAAAACTTATCCTTGGTGCTGTTAGATTCAGCGAGTTTTTGTTGAATTTTTTCCCTTTCGGCAATCTCAAGTTGAAGTTCTTTGGTGCGCAATTCAACTTCATTTTTGAGTTTATTTTTTTGCTTGTGAATGCTGCCAATCCTTAAGTAAAAATACAACAGCATCATAAGGAATCCTATTAGCCCGAGCAAAAGATAAAACCACAAGGTTTCGTGAAAAGGCGGGCTGATGACAATTTGAATGCTGGCCCCTTCCATATTCCATTTGTCATCATTGTTCGAGGCTATGATATTAAGCTCATAATTTCCCGGCTTTACATTTATAAAATCAATGTGGTTTTTATTACCAAGTTCAATCCAATCATCTTGATTACCAAATTTGTAGGCGTATTGATTGTTTGTGGGTTTGTAAAAATTCAATGCGGCAAATTCAAGAGAGAAATTGTTTTCGGTATGCAGCAGATTGATGGTTTGGGTTTTCCAGATAGGTTCTTCAAGTTCGGCATGCTTGTTATTTATGCTGAGGCTTGTGAAAATAATATCGGGTATGATGGGGTTTTCCTTTATTTCGGATGGCTTAAAATAGTTTAGCCCGTTGATGCCGCCAAAATACATGATGCCTTCATGATCGCGAAAAAACGCACCGCTGTTAAATTCATTGGCTTGCAAGCCATCCCGGGTATCATAATTGGTAAATTGATTGTTAACCGGATCATATTTTGAAATGCCCTCATTGGTACTAATCCACAAATGCCCTGATGCATCTTCCAGTATGCCATAAATTACGTCATTTGGCAAACCATCAACGGTTGTAAGCACTTTGAAGGCAGCTGTTTGCTCATCATAAATATGGATGCCCATATCGGTTCCTATGTAGATTTGCCCTGGGCTGCTTTCAAAAATGCAAAATATAGTGTTTGAGTGCAAAGTTCCTTCCTGCTTGCTATTGGCATTAAAGCGCTTAAATGCATTTTTGCCTGGCATCATATAGGCAAGTCCGCCGCCTAAAGTACCCACCCATAAGCGACCTTTCGAATCATTAAACAATGCCCTGACGCGGAACTCAGGCAATGACTGATCATCTTCTGGATTGTACAAATAGTGAGTTACCGCATTGGTTTTTTTATCAAGCTGGTTCAGGGCACGTTCGGTGCCTGCCCAAAGTGTTTCCCCGGGGCCATCAGCAAGCGAATGAATTACCGTGCCTTTAATATGTTGATTGTCATCCCAATAACCTCTATAATCCCTCAGAACCTTACCGGTGCGTTTATCCATTTTTACCAGGCCTGTACCTTCAATACCAACCCACAAAATATGTTCATTGACAGGATCAGGATGAATTACATACACACTGGAATTACCAAGATAGATTGCTTGCCTTTTTAAGTCCTTATCAAACACATTTAATCCGTCATAGCCTGATACCCATAACCTGTCATCGGTCGGATCACGATAAATTGATCGCACACTTCTAAAGCTTAAACCATTCAGGGCAACAGCGGTCGTAGCCATTTTGCCAATTTTTTTTGAATAGGGGAAGTGATAATCGATGCCTAATCCAAATGTCCCAACCCAAATGCCGCCTTGTTTATCCAAAAAGATGCTCTTGATGTTGTTGTATGACAAACTGAAGGGATCATGAGGAACAGGTTTAATCATTTTATTTTTAAGGGTATATACATTTAGTACCTGTATGCCACCACCATTGGTGCCTGCCCACAGGTTTGAATCATCAATGGCAGTCATCGACCTGATAAACCCATGACCGGTTAAATATTCCATGGATATTTCCTTATTTAGCTGCTTAAGGGTCTGGGTTTCCTGATCAATCAGGTAGATATAATCCCCAAATGTGCCGACATAAAGTTTTCCATCCGGCCCTTTTGCAATACTCATAATGGTGCCTCTGTAGGTTTCAACAATGAATTCCCTTTCAGCTTGCATCTTTGTGTACACGAGAAGCTTTTGCGTCTTTAAATCGAGAACGGACAGTCCCCCTTTTTCCATGCCGATCCATAGCTTT
This sequence comes from Bacteroidales bacterium, assembly GCA_018400955.1. Taxonomy (GTDB): domain Bacteria; phylum Bacteroidota; class Bacteroidia; order Bacteroidales; family F082; genus CALAZZ01. The sequence continues at coordinate 14,025 of JAGYLH010000067.1, read as the reverse complement.
CCATTATCAATAAGCAATGCATAAATGCTTCCGGCTTCGATACCCGGATGCTTATGACTTGGTATAATTGCTTCAGCCGACTTGTGTTCGGGGTCAATCCGGAAAAGGCCATCAGAGGTGCCAACCCAAATAATTCCATTGCTTTGGGGGGCAATGCTGTATGCGTTTTTGATACCGGAAAAGCCAGTGGAGTTATTTTCAAGTGCAGGGGTGTGAAAAAACTGCGAAATCGGATCAAAATATTGAATGTTTCCTCCAAAAGTACCAATCCAAATTCTTCCATCTTGGTCTTCAGCTATACTTAGTATGTGGTTGCTTTGTAAACCATTGGGGTTGTTGTGCTGATAGCGGTAAACGGTCATTTTAACCCCGTCATAACTGTTTAAACCGTCGTTGGTGCCAAACCACATCAGTCCTCGACTATCTTGAAAAATCGTATTTACAGTTCCCTGGCTGAGGCCCTTTTCTTTGCCAATATGCTCAAAACTATATGTTTTACGGGCATGGCCCGAAAGGGGAAACACAAGATATGTGAGCCACAGCATTAAGAGAAATAACTTATGTAAAGTATTGTTGTACATTAGTATATGTGTAGCCTTTAATTCCTGCGGGTATTGGCTGGATTATCAGAGCTTTTCAACGTAGCTAAAGTAATCAAATAGTTTTTTTATTGTTGAAATATAAACAGAAAAATTCTCTAACAATCGCTGATCATCCTGAGTTGCAACTTCCTGATTTAATAAATCCTGAATTAACCAAGCTTCATCCTTCAGATTGGTCTTTTTATGCAATAAATGATCCGAAAGGTTTTGCAGGCTGTAATTCGTTCCAAAAGCCGGGTGAAAATAATGACAATCAGCTAACAAAGGCTTCAGTCCTGAAATTTGATTGCGGCATGCCAGCAACTGTTGGTGCAACTCGTCGGATAAAAGATGTCTGGCGTTATCAATAAAATCCTTTAGGTCAGTATCATCATCAGTTACGAGCATTGATTGTGTTGCACACAAAGTAACAATTTCTATAGCAAATTTCTCCAAAAATCTTCGGGCGGGTTTGCGGTTAACAGTATGGTTTCTTTTTGGATTATTATAGGAAAGAGCCAGTGGCAAGGCCTGATAAGGACGGGTCCCTGGTAGCACAGGAACTGCCGGTCGCTGGAAAACGGTTTTGATGAAAACAGTTTCTTGATTCTTTAAAGCCTGAATTGCCTGGTTCATAAGCACTGAATCAAATGCTGCGCAACTGCTTTTCATGGCATGCAGCTGTGCCAGTTGCCTACTGTTTGTTGTTTCATTTTCGGTGATTTCATCTGTCGAAAAATACCTTTTCAGCCAGACCGGTAAGTTTTGCCGGTTCAAAAGCGGACAACTTAAAAATGTTGTTTTCAGGGATTTTTTCCAGCAATGGCCAATGAAATCGCATGGGTAAGGTTTGTTGCAATGCCAGCCGACAGGCACATCCGGCGAGTTTTTCAGTTGCAGCACAGCTTTTAGTTCACCTGCTATTTTAGTGATTTCACCCAATCTGTCTTTGCATTGTTCCAAAACACTTTCAGCCATGAATAAGGCGCGCAAGTCCAGTTTATTTCTAAAACATAGTCCTTATTAACATAAATCAGGTTGAAGTCAGAAAATATTGACACCACTGCCATCCAGCACATAATATTGCAGGGCAGCATCGGTGAGGTAAGTAGCCGAAATGGCCCTGAACTTTTCACTTCGAAAGCTTTCCAGGAATCGCCATCGCGCACCAGGATATCCAGCATAATTAGCACATCATCGTATTGAAAAACAGCTTCGTAGATGGTGTTTACTGTTAGGTCTTGGATGGCTTCGGCAGTTTCCAAAACTTTTTTGGTATTGGGAAGGCGATTTAGGTGTCATGTCAATGCCGCCGGGAAACAGATCGCGCCAGCACCCCGACATCGGTTCCACGCCTGAATTTAGCCAGTTGTGCAGCACTGATTTTATCACGTAAAAAGGGTCTTTTTTTATGCAGGTAGAGTGATTTTGGGCATTGTACACCCCTGATAAAAGTTGATTTGGATAAAAGATGGCGGTTCATGGGTGTGGTTTTGGTCAGGTGGTGTAAACCACATGTTCGTCTTTAATCAGGGGTTGGTTCAGATAGCGGCGCATCAACTGGGCAATGGCAAGCACATCTTTTTGGCAATAAGCAACAATGCGCTCCAGGTCCTTTTCTTCGTAGTAAACAACGCGAACCATGCTGCCGTCAATGTCATCCTTGGGTGTGGGGATTTCGAAAATGCTTGTCAGCAATTCGAGGGAAGTATAATTTTTGTAGTCGCCAAACTTCCACATTTCCATGGTGTCGAGGTGACGTATTTCCCAGGGTTTTTTGCCGGCCATTTGCAAAATTTCGGGTAATTCGATGCCGTTGATAAGCATGCGTCGGGCAATGTACGGAAAATCAAACTCTTTACCATTGTGGGCACACAGCAATTGCTGCGGGTGGTTGTAATGGCGCGAAAGCATCTCCGCAAATTCTGCAAGAAAAATCTTTTCGTCATCACCATAAAAGGATTTTACCCTGAATTCATTGCCATTGAACATGCCAACAGAAATACAAACTATACGCCCAAATTCGGAATAAATCCCGGCACGTTCATAGAGCTCATCAGGGTCCTGCGCCTCTTCGGTTTTAAGGTATTTCGCTTTTCGGTCCCAAAGTTTTTTCATCTTATCCGAAAGCTGTTCATAAGCGGGTAGGGCAGGAACTGTTTCAATATCAAGAAAGAGCACCTGGTTTAAATTAAGGTTGTACAACATAGCAACAGTTTATTTATAGCTGTTTGAAAATTGTTTATTTTAGCCAAAGGTAATTATTTTGTTTTGGCCACCCGGCTTCATGCCCTAACAAAGCGTTTTTTTTGTGTGAAGAAGGGGGCTTACTGATTCAAAAAGAATATGATCACAAAAAATTCCAACTTCCGTTTTTTAGTTTCCGGAATTCAGATTTCCTTTTTAACTGTCATGTTATTGGCTTTTTTTTCTTGTCAAAAGGAAAAAGATAAAAGCGATCCTGTGATTGAAATTATTAGGCCTGTGGAAGGCGAAATCATCCGGACCAATACCTTTGAAGTGAAATTTCGCGTTAATGATGATATTCAATTGAAATATATCAGGTTAGCATTGGCTAACGATCAATTTGAACCGGTCAATACGCCAGTGTTTTTTTATCCGAAAGGAAAGGATACCACCATTAATTATATGGTTAGCTGGGACGAGGGATATGGCGGAAATGGCGAATACAAAGTGCAGGTATTGGCTGAGGATGGTCGCAACAGCAAATTCAAGTACCGCAGTTTTAATGCAGATATTTCTGTGGTAGGTTATGCCCAGCTACAATATTTTAGCAAACGAGATCAATATTGGGATCTTTGGGGTCTTGATTTCAATGGATTTGTTTCGGAGAGTTTGGTAACACAAAGTGAGGAGGTAATTCAGCTTGAAAGCGGCCTGCTCAATGGCAACCTCTATACACTTACAGCATTCCCTTCGAGGCTTCAGGCCCGCGACGGCAGCGATGGCCGCCAATTGTGGTACAAGGAAGCCGCCATGCCACACACGCTTTTCACCCATATGTTTGTTAAAGATAATATGTTGCTCCTTGCCGACGCCAGTGGCACCATCAGCATGCTCAACGCTACAACCGGCAGTGGCCTGCTCACCCACCACCAGCAAACGGATACAATACCTCAAAGGGTTTATTTTGATGAAAAGTATATTTATGTAGCAAACAAGGTAGTTTCGGGTGGGCAGTATATTCTTTCGCTGCACCACATAGCCACAGCCAGCCCATACAAACGTTTTGTGTTGCCCGGAAAAGTTCATGGCATATTTCAATTTTTATACAAGGAAGCGACCTTGCTCATGGAAAATGATGCTGGTGATTTGCTTTTGCACACCTTTCATAATGAGGATGAAACCTTTACGGCGAAGGGTAGTTTTTCGGGGCATGTGCTTCGCCAAGTCCGCTCAACCGATCAGGGCGAATTGTTGCTGGTTTCGGATAAAGGTTTAGGAATTATTGATGTGGCTGCAGGGAACATACAAATGGTTGATGAAAGCAGTGAGATTCAGGATGCGTTGCGACATCCAATGACTAACGGTTTAACATATACAAATGGGTCTAAAATTTTCAGGGGTAGTGGAAGTTTTCAAGCGTTTGGAGAGGTGAAATTTCTAACTTACACATTTATAGGTGATTGAAATGGAGCGTATAATCCGACAAACTACAGACGGCTCTCATACCCTGTTTGATCCTGCCACCGGTGAAAATTTTCATTCAGTGAATGGGGCCATTACGGAGTCGATGCATGTTTTTATCCAAGCAGGATTGTTACCGCTTGTTGTCAATAAAACCAAAATTAGTCTAATGGAAATCGGTTTCGGGACAGGATTGAATGCATTACTCACATTCTTCCATAAGCCAAAGGAAACGGAAATACAATATCATGCTGTGGAAGCTTTTCCGTTGGGGCTGCGCCTGGTCCATACCTTGAATTACGGACAATTGATCGACAAACCGCATGCCAATGAAGTTTTCAATTGGTTGCATGAAGTATCCTGGGGCCAATCACATTCATTCGAAGGCCATTTTGAACTGTTGAAGCAGCAAATTGATTTGCTTCAGTTCAAAGCCCGGCCTGAAAGTTATGATTTGATTTATTTTGATGCATTCAGTCCGGTTGTGCAAGCTGAATTGTGGTCAATTGACATATTTAAAATGCTTTACCTTTCCCTTAAAGCAGGTGGCGTGCTCACTACCTATAGTGCAAAGGGAAGCGTGAAACAAGCCCTGCGACAGGCTGGATTTAAACTTGTACGACTGAATGGCCCTCCCGGAAAACGCCATATGCTGCGTGCTTCAAAAACTGAGTTTTCTGTAAGGGATTTTGATAATTCATTGCCTCAGTTATAAAAACTGTTTTTCTTAGTGGCCTTTTGCGTCTTCGTAGGATAAAATAAATTTGCCCACTAAGCCACTAAGGGGCACAAAGGGAGGGGCAAAAGCAGAAAACTACAGGTTGCACAGTTAAAATAAAGATTTCTTTGTGGCTCTTTGCGGCTTTGTGGGATAAAAAAATAAAGTAGCCCACTAAGCCACTAAGGGGCACAAAGGGAGGGGCAAAAGATTAAAACAACAGGCATCGCATTGTGAAAAAATATCTTTGTGGCTCTTTGCGGCTTTGTGGGATAAAAAAATAAAGTAGCCCACTAAGCCACTAAGGCGCACAAAGGGAGGGCCAATCGCAGAAACAGCAGGATTATAAAGTGAAAATGAAGACTGCTTTGTGGCTCTTTGTGTTCTTCGTGGGATAAAATAAAAATGCCCACTAACCAGTCCCGTCACTCCAGGAGCCACATAGGCACAAAACAAATTAAAATCAGCTTTGCACAAACAGAATATCTTCCGCCTTTAAAGCGCACTCGACAAAGGCCTCATAATGTTGTATCTTTGCAAAAATTTGGGGCATAAAATGTTTGAAAACCTGAACCCACTCTGTGTTCAACAACAACTACAAGCACAACCTGCGCACAATTGTGTTGTGAGTATGGGGTTTATATTTGCTTATGCTTTATTTCAGCCCATTTAGGGTCAACTTCATGGAATCGGCCAGTGATGGTTATTTTATTACTTTGGCTGCCGGTTTGTTGAATGCCGTTGTGCTTTTGTAAAGTACACTGATCATGCCGGGAGTGTTTCCGTTTTGTTTGAGTACAACCGCTGGACCATTCCGCAGGAACTGATTTGGAACACCATGCATGTTTTGTTGTCCTGTATGGCTTTGCTTTAACGGCTTTGCTTTTCAATATTCAGGGATGGTTTCCGTGCCGCTTTTCAGGTCTGGTGCCTTGGCATTGCTGCCTTTGGTGCTATTCAACCTGGTCAATTACAATAACGCAAGAAGGTTTCGCCGACAGATGATTCAGGCAAACACTGTAACCTTGAAGAAACTGATGATCCGCGTTAGTGAAGAGGAACGAAAGTTATCATACAATCTGAAAATGGAAGGAAGTTTTAATAAGAATTTGAATGATATTGTACTCATCCAATCTGCAATAATTATATCGAGATTTTACAGAGAGCATGCTTCCTATACGTAAAGGCTTTTGCGCAAGACCTTGCATACCGCAGAGAAACACCTGGCCGAATTTGAGGCAATTAAAAAGTGTCACAGATGTTGCCTTGTCAATATGGATCAAATAAAACAACTAGTTGGCGCCCCCTTCAATTATTTCCTTGAGGTGGACGGGCTCGATTTTCGCACTCCCCCTTTCATGGCACAAAGTGGCAGAATTCAAATTATTGGCACTAAGATAGGAAGACAAGCCTTCTTTTTTTAAACTAATGGTCTCAGCTATTTTCTATTCTTAGTGTTTTTATCACCAGTTCATCCCAAACTTCTTTGCGTTTCGTCCCTCAAAGCAGCTATTCTGCCCTTTTCATGCCGCTAATCCCAAAAATTTGGAGAGGGTCTGTTATTCATCATATCTTTATTTAAAACAGCATTTTCAAACCTTGAAAAAAGCTGTTCAATTGTTATAAAAACACAGACAAATGCATATGATAAAAGCTTTAAATATTGGTGGTCACATAGTCCAACTCCCGATTATACAAGGGGGTATGGGTGTTGGAATTTCCCTTTCGGAATTGGCTTCAGCAGTTGCCAATGAAGGAGGTATAGGAGTTATATCAGCTGCTGGTTTGGGCATGCTGCACCGCGAAAAGTCAAAAGATTTTCTTGAGAATAACAAGCTTGGTTTACGATACGAAATCCAACGGGCTAAACAATTGAGCCGTGGGGTTATCGGTGTCAATATTATGGTAGCCCTGACAAATTTTGCTGACCTTGTCCATGCAGCTATTGACGAAGGGATTGATATTATTTTTGCCGGTGCCGGCCTTCCGCTTGATTTGCCAAAATACCTGAAGCCTGGTGGCCATACCAGACTTGTTCCTATAGTTTCCTCAGCCAGGGCTGCGGCCCTGATATGCCAGAAATGGTGGAATAATTTTGCCTACCTCCCGGATGCCATCGTGGTTGAAGGGCCCAAGGCAGGCGGCCATTTAGGGTTTAAACCCAATCAAATTGAAAATGAAGACTTTGCTTTGGAAAAGCTGATTCCAGAAGTGCTAAAAATAACCAACGGCCTTGAAAGTTCTCATGGCAAGCATATTCCTGTAATTGCAGCTGGAGGGATTTATAGTGGGGCTGATATAGCCAAATTCCTGGAAATGGGCGCCTCAGGGGTGCAAATGGGTACCCGTTTCGTAACTACTTATGAATGTGATGCTTCCGATGAATTTAAAGCCGCCTATCTGAAAGCCGAATACGCAGATGTAAAGATTATACAAAGCCCGGTTGGCATGCCAGGAAGGGCAATAAACTCACCATTTCTGGAAGATGTGGAAGCCGGGAAACGCCACCCGAAAACCTGCCCGGTAAATTGCATCCATACCTGCGATATCAAAACGGCCCCCTATTGCATTATGGCATCGCTAACCTCGGCTTTGCGTGGGAATTTCAGGCGAGGTTATGCCTTTGCCGGCAGCAATGTTTGGCGGACGGATAAAATTATTTCGGTGAAAGAATTGATGCATACCCTCCGGATGGAATATGAAATTCGTCAAACCAAGGATAAAATGCATAGAGCTTCAAACAGACCCGAGCTTATACCACAAAATGTAAAATTAGCGGTGTAGAAGGTCGGCTTGAGGGGAAATCTTTGCAATACTCTATCATCCATCTGTTTGTGGAGTGTCATTGTTTTGTTCGGGATAATGCCTGTTTGAACGGAAATTGATTAATCAGACAGATTCCACAAGCACTTTGCCTTGCTGTTTACCTTAACACGACTACTTTGCGCGTAATCACTTGGTTTCCTGATTTCAACCTGACAAAATACAGGCCCGGCGCAATGTCTTTTGTTGCAAAATTAATTTCGTAATCACCTGTTTCAACCATCTTTTCCACAAGGCCTCGAACATTGTTGCCCAGCATGTCGAACAGGCCGGCTTGTACATTTATATTTTGTGAAACTTCAAATTTCACACGCACAAAATCAGTCGCCGGATTGGGCTTTATGCTGATAAAGCGCAATTGCTCGCGGTTTTGCAATCGTTCGTTGATACTGGTTGTGCCTGCAACCACATATTGCACAGCTGCTGAAAAACTGCTTTCCCCGGCTTCATTCGTTGCCTTCACCCGGACATAATAGGTGCCATTGGATAGCTCGGCTTCAAATTGATTACTTTCAAGTATTTCATCAACAAGCAGTTCATCGAAAAAGGGGAACTCGCTAATTTGAAGCTGCCATGAATCCACCGAAGCAGTTTCCTGCCAAATAATGGTGTGCTGGTTTTCAACAGTTTCGCCCTGTGTTGGCTGTTCAATCATAGGTGTCGGGGGAGAGGCCAGCAAGCCCAAAATGCCACCATTGCCATAGGTGAGCAAATAGATTTCCCCTTGGGAATCCATGCCGAATGACGAAATATTATTGGGTAATTTAATCAGTTCAATATTCTCGCCGGCCTCACCGCTTTCGTAATCATAGTTTAGCGCCCATATCCTTCCCGAAATGAAATCCCCGTAAATGTATTTGCCGTATAGTGCGGGATTTTGATCGCCATAATAAACAAAACCTCCTGTAATAGAGCGGTCTCCATTGGACTGACTGTATTCAAAAACAGGCATTTCTAGGCCTGTGGTATCGCAATTCTGTGGCGGGTTGTAGCAATGTGAGCCAATACCGCCAGCCGTAATTTTTTCCATTTTCCACAATGTGAATCCACTCCCATGCATTCTGGCCTACATCTCCTGCCCATAAGGCTCCTGTTTGCAAATCAAAACTTATGCGCCATGGATTGCGCAAGCCCCATGCAAAAATTTCATCGCGGCCTTCGTTCGAGCCGGCAAAGGGATTGTCGGGCGGGATCGCATAGTTCAAATCGCCGCCGCTGTTGTCCACATCGATGCGCAGCATGGCACCCAGCAGGTTTTGTGTGTTTTGGGCATTGTTTTGCGGGTCGCCGCCCGATCCGCCATCACCTGAGGCTATATAAAGATAGCCATCCGGGCCAAACGCCATATCGCCTCCATTGTGGTTTGAAAAGGGTTGGGTAAATGTCAACAAAATGGTTTCGGAATCGCTAAGTGCCTCACCGGTTTCCAAATCTGCCTCAAATTGTGCAATTACCGTCCGCAGTGGTGAAGGGGCTGTATAGTTTACATAGAAAAGTCCGTTATTGGCATAATCGGGATGAAAGGCAAGCCCCAACAGGCCCTGTTCACCGCCCGAAACCAGCCGGTCGCTGATGTCGAGCCAGGTTTCGGCCGTAGCATTGGCATTGTTTTGGTCGATGCGGTAAATGCTGCCTTGTTGGCTCAGTGCATACAAATATTCCGATGCGCCATTGTCATGCTCAAGCCCTAATATAAGCGGCACAAATACATTGGGAAAAGCGCTTTGTGTGATAGCCGTTTGGGCATGCGATCCACCAGGGCTAACCCCAAGCGTCAAGATTAGCGAAAGTATAATAGGTAGTATCTTCTTCATTGCCTTGTCAATTAAATTGATAACAGTTTGTTTTACGCCCGGAAGTGTTTTTTCTAAGGGTGTAAATTAATTGATTGGGGTCAAACTTACAACCATTTGGTGGTGCGAAACAACCAATTACCGTTTTTTAACAAAGTTTTATGAAAACTACAAGCAGATGCACGGCCAACTTATCGGACGCGGAAGCCATCATAACCTACCGGCGGCAATTCACTGATGCTAACTTTTTGAACCCTGGCCCATTGTGGGCCTTTATGGCACCAATTGATGAATTCAACAAGCTGATTATCTTCGCCTTCTACTTCAATCTTTACGCTGCCATCAGGCTGGTTTTGCACATAGCCTGACAGACCAAGTATTTTGGCTTTTTTTTCGGTATAATACCTGAAACCAACACCTTGCACGCGGCCCATCACCTGGATGCTGTAAGCTTTTGTTGTTTGTTCAAAGGTGTTGTCCATGCTATGCATTTAATCGCTTTGTTATAAGTTCGTTAATACGATCGAATAATTGATCGGGATGGGCTGCACGCCAGTTGAAAGCATCGAATTGTCCGCCAAAAGCCAGGTAATAGTCCAGGCGTGCTTTAACAAAGTCTTGTATAACATGCTCACGAAAGTTCAGGCATACAATCCAGCCATCTTCAATATTATCAAACCATTCCTGGTAATAGTCGTCTCCATCGGCATGAAAATTAAGTACATTTTCACCAATCAGCAAAAAATGCTGTATGCCTCTATCAACAAGTACTTCGAGCACTTCGCGGTAGAGATACATGATGTCGTTGTACAACAAATCGTTCCATTCACCAATCAGTTCGATCACAGCAAACTTTTTTTCGTAATCGCAATACAGGATCTTTAAATAGAGTGTTTGCGACCCGAATTCGTCCCACTGCGGATGGATCAGGTAGTTGTACACTGCATTGCTGAAGTAAATCTCGCTGTATTCGCGGCCATAAAAGGGCGAATCAGGATCTTCAGAGGCTATATAATGATGGCGCCAATTGTAATGGGGCTCAATGTCGTGCATGCTTCTCTCTTTTTTAGCATTAAAAATTGGTGGTACAAAGCTATTGTTTTGTGTTTTTCCGGACAATAAAAAGCTGTTAAAACCCGGGCTTATCAGCCAAACATTTTTACAAGATAGTATCCAACAAAGCAAAGGCCTATTCCCAACACATTGGTAAGCAATATATTAATGGCCATAACCCGAAAAGCGCCTTCCTGTGCCAGGCTCAAATTATCGAATGCGAAGGTTGAAAAGGTGGTAAAACTGCCCAAAATTCCAATAAAAAGAAAAACGCGCATGGCCGGACTGATGCTTGATTTATCGAAATAACTCCACAGCACACCGATAAGGAATGATCCTAAAAGGTTTACTATAATCGTTCCCCAGGGATAGCTGTGGTTGAGGTGACGATCTGCAATCTGGTAAATGACAAAGCGAAGCACAGTGCCTATAGCCCCGCCGATCATCAAAGGGAAAAGGGCCTGGAAGTTGAGTGTCATAGGGCGAATTTTATGCCGGGTAAATTCTTCAGGGCATCGTACATATTACTCATTTGAAGTTGTCCCAAGAGGGTTACCTGAAAAGTGTAGCTTAAAAAATTTCCTTTATTGCTTGTCTTAAGACTTTTAAAAGAGTGTTCTACATGGAGTGTGCCAAGTAGTTTCTCAATTTCAGATTGAAACATTTCAGGGTTGTCATCCGACTCCATCACCACTTTCAGGTTGAAGCTTACCGGAAACTCAAGCTTTCCCTTTGTTTCTTTTCCATTACCTATCATATGTTTTAATTCCTCTTTATTATGATTTATATTGCTTAGTAATTGTAAATCAGTTGCAAGCCTCCCCAAATATGTGCTATGCCTCCCTTAAACTCGGGCGAAAGATAGGTGTAGCCAAATTGCAGGCCAAATTGCCTGTACACCACAACAAATCCCAATTCGGCCTGAAGCACCTGTTTGTGCAATTGATCCATAGTAAACCAATGGGGGCTTGTTTTGTTGAACAGGCCTCCGTTCAGCGTAGCGTCAAACAGCACGGATTTGCCCTGGGCCCTGCCAAACAGCCAGTACTGTATTTTTTTATTTCTCTTTTGGCTCAACATCATTTCCATCCGCGAAGAAGGGCTGTTGATGGTGCCTGAATATTTTCCGAGGCGGAAAAAGGCCCCGCCAGAGAACTGTGTACGCAGGCTGCCGGCCTTTAATCCGGCCATCAGGCCCAGTTCGCCATAGGTGACTGACAGCAATCCTTTTTCGGCATGGATGTTTACATTGATTAAAACATCATTTCGTATCTGATGCACCCATCCTGAAGGCTCCTGCGGTGGGCCTTGCGCTGCAGGGCCTCAGCTCCAGAATAAGTGCCCAAGGTGCCAATTTGCAACTCGCTATGCACGCGGAAGTTATGCCCGGGCAAGCTGCTCATGCGAAATAAGCTAAATAAAAGCACGCCGGCGAAAGGCCTGTCGGTCGGATCAATTTCGGTAGCTTCGGGGATGTCGGGGTGTAAATCTCCTGGCGAATATGCAGGCCGTATTGGTTGATTGATTGCCGGCCCAATCCTGGCAAATGCCTCGAAAGCGGCACATGTTGCAGGGCAGGATGGATATAGGTTATGGCCAGGCCATTGGAATAATAAAGGTCGCGCTCGGCCAGGATGTCATTTTCAAAATGAAGGATCAGAAAGCGGTTTAGGGTGGTCAGGGGCTCGGTTTCGGGTTCATGCAGCGGGGGCAGCTCATTTCCGGCTGCAACTTCCTTCTCTTGCCTCTCAACTGGAATGCCCCGGCTGTTTCCCGGCACCATGGTACCAACTTCTTCTTCCCGGATTACAGTGTAAATCTCACTGGGCTGTGTTTCGCTTTGCTTTTGGGCCATCACCGTATCTCCGACGACTATGCTTTTGGGTGGTGGAGGGATTGTAATTGCCTGAGATGACTGTTTTGCTGGTTCTTTTGCAGGAATGTCCTGCTTGTCACCCTTCCGGAAGCAGGACGATACAAGGAATATCAATAAAACAAATGTCAATAATTTAGTTGTCATCAGTATGCGAAATCTCGACCACAAAGATAAAGGCTTTAACAACAGCAAGGTTTGTTCATGCCTGACTTGTCGGTTTCTGATTTTCCTGAACCACATAGGCACAGAGGGCACATAGGTGCCACATAGGAATTATTCTAACTAACCCTGCGTAGTTTTTTCTATGTGTCCTCCATGTCTCTGTGGTTCAATAATTTCTTCTAAATAACCCGCTTATTATCGCCAGACAGAAACATATCCAGCTGTTGTTCAGGAACATTGTTTAACCACACTTGTCTGCCATCAGGAAGGAAGGAACATAGGGCATGTCGTTTCCCACAGAGGAATTACAATTAACCCTATGTGGTTTTTCTATGTGCCCTCCATGTCTATGTGGTTAAATATTTCTTCGAAAAAACCAATTATCGTCATGTTATGATAAAACAAGGAATGTTTTAAAAACACTACTCATCTTCAAGGGCTGCATAAAGCTTGTTTACCATTGTTTTCTGGCCATACTTCATAAGATTGGTAACATTGAAATTGATCAGAATTCCTTTTGGTTTTTCAAGCATTTGCATATAGGTAAGCAGTTTTGCTTCGTGTATTGGGAGAAGTCCATCATTTGCCTTTGTTTCTACAATAATCAAATCTTCAACAAGCAGATCATAGCGCAGCTCGGCATCAAGTGAAAGTCCTTTATAGTTTAGAGGGATAATTTGCTGTGATTGAACCCGAATCCCTTGAAGTTGAAGTTCGCGTTTCAGACATTTTTCGTAAACACTTTCAAGAAGTCCAGGTCCCAGATGCCTGTGTACTTCAATAGCACAGCCTAGGATTTTATAGCTCAAATTATCAACTGTTTTTTTTGTTACACGCATATCATTTCCAAATATTTTGCCTCATGGAGTTTTTTAAAAAATGAGGCCAGCAATTCAAAACACGATGCAGCCCTTAAAATATCTTCGGATATTTCCTGGGGTTGTATTCGTGCATCAGATTATACACGGTGTCGAATACATCTTCGGCATTGGGATTTGAAAAATAATCGCCATCGGTGCTGTAGGCAGCGCGGTGTTCTTTTGCTGTAAGGGTGCGTGGTTCGGCATCCAGGTAACGATAGCCTTTTTGCTCTTCCAACACCTTCTGCATCATAAAACTGGTGGCCCCGCCTGGCACATCTTCATCAAAGAAAACGATTTTATTAGTCTTTTTCAGCGATTCCACGATGCTGTAATTCAGGTCGAAAGGTAATAATGTCTGCACATCGATCAATTCCACATCTATGCCATATTCCTGTAATTGGGAAGCTGCATCTTCGGCCACACGCACACAAGAGCCATAGGTGACGAGGGTTAAATCTTTACCAGTTTTCAACACTTCCGGAACACCCGGAGCTATGCGGAAGGCACC
>JAGYLH010000066.1 GCA_018400955.1 Bacteroidales bacterium | reverse complement strand
CATTGAATTGTGAAAGCCCTGGCCCGGTCGTCCGGCAATTCCCTTCTTGTGTAGCAAAATACCAATAAGCCTAAGCAGAAAGCAAACATTCTTCACGCGATCAATACAATAATTTCTTTTTTTTCGAAAAAGTCATAGCGTGTATAAAAAGAATAATTAACTTTGCAGAACAAAGTACTTTATATATGATTGATCCAAAAAACGAATTAGCTGAAATTAAAACCATTATGGAAAGAAGCACCAGATTTCTTTCCTTAAGTGGCTTGTCAGGGATTTTGGCAGGGGTGTTTGCGCTGATTGGTGCAACCCTCGCTTATTACTGGGTGTATTATCCCAATTCCCCGTTGGGATATAGGAATTTTTACCTGCACGAACCCCAACTGCTCACACGTTTAGTGGTCACAGCGGTGCTGGTGTTGCTTGCCTCTGTGATTTCAGGCTTTTTGCTGACAAAGCATAAAACACGAAAAAATAATTCGGTGTTTTGGAACAAGACAAGCCGTCGCTTTTTGGGTTCATTGTTTATTCCGGTCGTTATTGGGGGATTGTTTATTTTGGCTTTAATGATGCGTGGGTACTTTGTAATCGTAGCGCCGGCAAGTTTGATTTTCTACGGCCTGGCTTTGCTCAACGCTTCGCATTTCACACTGGGCGATATCAGGTACCTGGCTTACACAGAAATTGTTTTAGGCTTGTTTTCAGCTTTTTTGCCGGGTTATGGTTTGGTTTTTTGGACCCTTGGTTTTGGGGTTCTGCATATTGCATATGGTTTTGCCATGCATATTAAATACGGTCAATAAGTGGGCAATAACCTAAATAAGGTATTTGAAAGCATTATCAGGTTGCGCATTATGTCAGTCCTGATGGTTAATGAACAGTATGATTTTAATGCTTTCAAGGATTTGCTTGGGCTAACGGACGGAAACCTCGCCTCACATTTGAAAACACTGGAAAGGGAAGAATACATAGAGGTTTCCAAGTCATTTGTTGGCCGAAAACCACGTACATCTTATCGAATGACGCAAACCGGCGAAATTGCTTTTAAAGCGCACCTCCAGGCACTCGAAAACTTAATTCAAGACAGTATGAACTAATTTTTTTTGATTTTATACTTTGAAATACAAAGTACTTTTAATTATTAATTTTAAAGCTTTTATAATCATGGACAAGAAAGAAAACGTCATTACAAAATTTCAAAACTGGACCAGCCGGTCGGTAACACTTAAGTTGATTACCATTTCAGCTTTAACCTTCTTATTGCTCATCCCGCAATCATACATCAGCAATTTGATTCGGGAGAGGCAAAGCAAGCAGGCTGAAGCCGAAAAAGAGGTTGCCGAAAAATGGTCTGATGAGCAAACGGTTATTGGGCCTTATCTTTCAGTGCCTTATGTGGCAGAAAAAATGGTTTTTGCAGATAAAACAATGCAGGTTGAACAAGAAACCATCATGGCCTATTTTTTTCCTGAACAATTGTTTATTGATGGCGAAATTGAGGGCATTCCGCTGAGCAGGGGAGTATTTGATATAGTTGTTTATCAATCAAAGCTGCTTTTTGACGGGAAATTTCAATCAGGCGCGATTGATAAATTAGGGATTGATCCTGAATCCATCGTTTGGGACAAACTAAAGATGCATGTGGCGCTTAGCGATATGAGGGGGATTGGAGATAACCCGATTGTAATAATTAATGGACAAGAAGCTGTTGCTGAGCCTTACTTTGATCAAAATAATAACCTTTATGGTTTGCAAGTGGATGTGCCGGTTGATTTGTTTCAGGCAAATGTGGATTTTAAATGCACCATACACCTGAAAGGAAGCAAGAGCTTGAGTTTTGTGCCTCTGGGAAAAACCACGGAAGTGAAACTAAAGGGCGATTGGAAAGATCCAAGTTTTCAGGGAAAGTTTCTGCCTGCTGACCGTGAAGTATCAGAAGATGGGTTTACAAGTTTATGGAAAATTTTACACTTCAACCGGCCCTATGAGCAGGAATATGCCGGCAAAATGCCTTATTTGCAACCCAATGCTTTTGGCGTTTCGCTGTTGATGCCAGTTGATCAATACCAGAAAAGCATGCGCAGCTCAAAATACGCTGTATTGATTATCGCTTTGAGTTTTTTGTCCTTATTTCTGATGGAATTAATTTCAAAAATCAAGTTGCATCCATTTCAATATGCACTTATCGGGCTAGCCCTCGTATTGTATTACAGCTTGTTGGTTGGTTTTTCTGAATTAATCGGGTTTAATTATGCTTATTTGGTGTCTTCAATAGCTACTGTCGTTTTGTTGGGTTTGTATGCTGTCAGCTTTGTTGCAAAAAAAGGGAATGTAATCCTGTTTACGTCTTTGCTAAGCCTTTTTTATGTTTTCATTTTCATTCTCATCGAGCAACAGGAAAGTGCCTTGCTGTTCGGAAGCATTGGTTTGTTTGTGGCTCTGGCGGCTACTATGTTTGCCTCAAGAAAAATTCAATGGTACCAAGAGTAATAGGCATCCTTCATGCTTTTATTATTACAGTGAAGCAACCAATTCATTTTATTGGGGGTGATTGCAAACAATCCACCCCCAAACTTGTTATTAACTCAGATATGCATATCTTTGCAAACTTTTTAATTGTTAAGCCATTACAATCATTTTTATTATGAATCAAACTGTTATTGATACCGACCTGCAATACAAAGTAGCTGATTTAAAGCTGGCTGCCTGGGGCAGGAAAGAAATAGACATTGCCGAGAAGGAAATGCCCGGCCTGATGTCGTTGCGCGAAAAGCACGGCAAGGAAAAACCTTTAAAAGGTGCCCGTATTTCGGGTTCTTTGCACATGACCATACAAACGGCGGTGCTTATCGAAACCCTCGTTGAGCTTGGCGCCGAAGTGCGTTGGGCCAGTTGCAATATTTTCTCCACACAGGACCATGCAGCTGCGGCTATTGCCGAAGCAGGAATCCCTGTTTTTGCCTGGAAGGGCGAAACCCTCGAAGAATACTGGTGGTGTACCAAACAAGCCCTCACCTTTGCCGATGGCGGTGGCCCCGACCTGATTGTTGACGATGGCGGCGATGCCACCCTTATGATACACAAGGGTTTTGAGATTGAGAAAAATCCAGCATTGCTGTCCGTGAGCAGCGACAACGACGAGGAAAACGCCCTGATGAAAATTCTTCAGGAAACCTATACCGAAAATACAAAACATTGGCACCGCACTGTTGAAACCGGGAAAGGCGTTTCGGAAGAAACCACCAGCGGTGCACAGGCTTTACCAGATGTTTGAAGCCGGCAAACTGCTTGTTCCGCCATCAATGTGAACGACTCCGTTACCAAATCCAAATTCGACAACCTGTATGGCTGCCGCGAATCGCTGGCCGATGGCATCAAAGTGCCACCGATGTGATGCTGGCCGGTAAGGTATGCGTTGTGTTGGGGCTATGGCGATGTGGGTAAAGGCTCAGCCAAATCGCTCAAAGCTTATGCGCGCCGTGTGCTGGTTACCGAAATCGACCCCATTTGCGCCCTTCAGGCTGCTATGGAAGGTTTTGAAGTGACTACCATTGAAGAAGCGCTGAAAATTGGCAATATCTATGTAACCACCACCGGCAACAAGGACGTGATTACTTTGAGCATATGCGCCAAATGAAAGACCAAAGCATTGTGTGCAATATTGGCCATTTCTGACAACGAAATTCGGGTGAGTGCACTCGACAGGGGCCAAAGATGTTGAAAAATTGAACATCAAACCCCAAGTGGATAAATACACCTTCCCAACCGGAAATGCAATTTATATGCTCGCCGAGAACGTTTGGTAAACCTGGGTTGTGCAACAGCCACCCGAGCTTTGTGATGAGCAATTCCTTTACCAACCAAACGCTGGCTGAACGGTTGATGGATGAATAAGTACGAAGTGGGCGTTTACCGCCCGCCCAAACACCTTGACGGAAGAAGTGGCCCGCTTGCACCTGGAACAAATTGGTGTTAAACTGAGCAAGCTCACCCCCGAACAAGCTGAATATATTGGCGTTCCGATGAATGGCCCTTACAAACCAGATCATTACCGGTACTAATCGGCGATTTTCAATTTATAAGAAAAGCATGTTGTTTGTTCAGCATGCTTTTTTTTGGCAACTAATTCTTAATGCGCCTTTGCGTCTCCCGAATGACTGGATTGGTTTTGTTGGATAAAAAATATTAGCCCACCAGGCCACTAAGTGAAACTTCCAAAATAACTTCCTCAATTGTCAGTTGCACCAATTTTGAAAGACTACCTCTCCCGAGTGATTGATGTTAAAATCTGAGGTTGTTCAAAAGCTGGATTTCCTGTCATTCTGAAATTCCAATAATGATTTAAAGGATGTAACCATTGAATCCATAGAAAAGGGGATGTTATTTAACAACACTATGTGGTCATTTCTATGTGCCCTATATGCCTATGTGGTTCACCATTAAATAGTTACCACATAGACACATAGGTCACATAGGTGCTCACATAGGGATTGACATTAATTAATTGTTTCGGACAAATCGGCAAACTTTTTCAAGCAATTTGAGGAAGTTATTACGAACGGTTTTCAAAGCTATTTTAAAGCAGCTTTAATAAAATCAATCAATAACCCTGTATTCCGATTTGCTTTTGTAAACTTTTTTCAGCCAGGCAGGCAGCATCACCGCCCCGATAAAAAGATACGGGTAATAAGTCAGCAACCTCCACAACAAGGCCAGGGGAATGGCCCAGGCAATATGTGGGATCATATCCCCCAGAAAATCGCTGAAAATAAATTCGGCCACACCACTGCCGCCGGGCGTGGGGCTCACCAGCAGGATGATCCACATGGTGAGTTGACGTGCATATATCAGGAAGTGGTCCTGAAGGGTTAATGTGCTAAAAAAGAATGCCATAAACATAAAATTGACCACCAGGTAGCGCCCCGACCAGGAGAAAATAGTAGCAATGAATGCTTTAGCCCAATAGGCCAGCGACATGCCTTTCAGCTCGTGCGAGGTGATGATAAGCTGATTGGCCAGTTTGCGTGCCCGCATACGCCTTTTGCGCAGGAAGGGAATCAAAAAGATAAATGACAACAGCCACTTGAAAAAGTGGGGGTTGATAAGCAGGGTATAAGCAAGAATTAAGGTGTAAACCAAAATGATGATATACCCAAGTACCAGTGCCATACGCACACCGGCTGAAAATTCAAATGATTCCGGTGGAAAAATCAAACTGCCAAATGAAAAGTACAAGATGGGAATCATCAGTATAAAAAACACTTCATCAAGAAAGATGGCCGTGAGCACAACAGCGGTGCTTTTGCCCGAATTGATGCCCTCTTTGTAAAGAAAAAAAATCGCCGGTCCGGTTCCGCCAACCACAGAGGGCGAAATGGCAGAACTGAATTCCCAAAGCATAATAACATGGAGGGCTTGTTTCCAGCTTAGTTTTTTATCTGTTAAAACGCGTACCCTGTACATATAGGCCAGGTCGCGAACTATCATCATCAAAAGCGCACCCATAAGCCATAAGGTAGCCTGCCAGGTCCAATGAAAAAATGTAAATGCTGCCGGATCATAGTTTTTGTATAAAAGCCAAAACGCTACACCTAAGCCAAGTATAATAGGCAAGATGATTTTTTTGGTACTAAGGCTTTTTTTTATCTGATCCATGATGGAAATTTGTTGGCTGCAAAATTAACAATTAAGCAGTTGCAGCGGATTGGCAACTATTAACTTACAATTTATAAAGTGTTAATAAAACTTAAGCTGGGGCTTTTTTTTATGAACCCGTAATCTGAATACGAAAGACAGAGCCTGCCCCGGGTTGGGATTCCACAGTGATATTAAAGTTATGGGCGTCAATAATTTTCTTTACAATGCCCAAGCCCAATCCTGTACCTCTTTCGCCTTTTGTACCCATGCTGGTATGGCGTTTAAACCCATTAAATAATTTGTCGCAGCTTTCCTGGTCCATGCCCATTCCGGTATCCTTTACCTCAATGCGTTTCCCCTGTTTATCATCCTTGAACAGCAGGCTGATAGTGCCGCCTTCGGGGGTAAATTTTACAGCATTTCCCACCAGGTTGTTGAGCGCCTGACCAAGTAAAGTTTCATCACCCTGCATACGAAATGATGCTGGCAGGGCAGTTTCAAACCGAATGTTTTTGTCATTCATTTTAGGCAGATGCATTTTTTTCACATAGCTGATGAGCTTGCTTGCGTCAATTGGTTTTTTGACAATCCTGAAATTGCCAAGCTCAAGATTTGACCAATGGTACAGCTTATCATTGTAATCAAGCAAACGGTACATCTCGTCGCGGATATCGCCCAGCAACTCCAGTTGCCCGGCATCAAGTTTTGTCGTCAAGGAATTATCAGCCAATAACAACTCAGTGAGGCCTATAACGGCACCCATAGGCGAACGCAGGTCGTGCGATATGATGGACACAAACTGGTCCTTGAAATCAAGAAGTTGCTTAAGTTTTTTCTTTGTTACGGCAAGCCGGTCAAGGGTTAATTCCTGTTCGCGGGCCTTTTGAACAAACTCACTGCTCAGTGCTGATTGCTGGCTTAATGGTTTTATTAAAAGATAATTGCGTCGATCATAACGGATGGCATATGCCTGAAGATAGAGTTTTTCGCCGGTTGATTTTGTTTCTTCCCATATTCCGCTAAGGACTTTGCCGTCCTGATCTCCGCTCCAGGTTTCTTCAGCCTCATATTCAAACACTTCCAGGTAAGGGAACAGCTCTTTTAAATCAACAGCTTTGTCATTTCGCAAATGTACTTTACCTATATCGCTATACCAATCAGGCGTATTACCCATCATTTTATAAGCATTTTTACTCTTGTTGAATGTCATAAAATCGAGCAGGTACAAGGCCGCCAAGGTGTTTTTTGCTGACGAATCTGTCGGGTCTTTTTTGCCTTTCAAACGGCTGTTGTAAAAACGCTGAACGATTGGATGCATCAAGCCCGTCTGACGTGTTTGGTCCAGTATGATTACCCAAAAGGAACCATCTTCGTCCGCCAGAATATGAATTTCAACATAAGTCTTGTCGTTGATTTGCACATGCGACAGCACCATTGGCACAACCAATGGCGGCACCATGCCAAAAAGAAATGGGGCATAGTCATCAATGATTTGTCCGGCTACAGGGCTGTTTTTGAAATATTTTTCCCAGGGGCCAAACCAGTTTTTCAGCAGGCCTTCTGCATCTGTTTGCATCACAAACAAACCCATATAGGGAGGAATATTGTTCAGCACATATTCAATAACCGGATCGATCAGGGGGTTGATTCTGCCTTTGTTTATGATCTCTGTCATGTCCTTCACTATTTCTGCTGTAGCATCATTTTGGTCAGTTTGTCAAAAGCCTCCTCAACCCTAAAATTCTCTTTGGCACTTGTGAGGAGTACTTCCCAACCTGATTTCCGCAGTTTATCAATAGCTTCAGTATCTATTTCCCATAAATCGTTCAGGTCAGTTTTGTTAATGATAAAAATGAAAGGCGCGTTTTGTGTTACTTCCCTGGCCATTTTTTGGAGCGAAATGGCTACTTCCAATGTTTTTGCCCGGGTGCCATCTGCCACAAGCAAATAGCCTGACGACCCCATCAGATAAGAGGATTTTACTTTCAGAAAATCATCTTCGCCATACAAGTCCCATAACATCAGTGTTACAAGATGATCATCAATTTTTACCAATTTTTGGTCAATTTTTACGCCTATGGTGGTTTGGTATTTCTCACTGAAAATACTATTGACAAACCGCTGAACAAGGCTTGTTTTCCCAACCGCAAAGGCGCCCAACATGGTAATTTTCTTTTTTATCATATCCGATCTCCGGTTTTTTCGGTCACCTTAAAGGTCACTGAGCGCAGTGGCACTTGCTCTTCATTATCTTCAGCATAAACAATCTGTATATCAATAAGTTCATTTGTTAGTCCCGCTTCCTCGAAAAGATTCACAAATTCGGCAGCCCGCCTGTTGGCCACATCGAGGTTGGCCTGTGTGTTGCCCCCCCGACTGGTATAGGTGGAAATAAATATCGCCATCTTTTTGTTGTACAGTTGGTTATAATCAGCGAGGAAAATGGCCGCGCTCATGAGCGAATCGAACTGCTGTTGTTGTTCAGCGTCAAGGCTGACTACATTTACATCAAAAACAAAGCTGTAATTTTCGATGATGGGAATAATCCATGAGAGGTTTTGGGTGGTAATTTCACTAAATGAGTTTTCCCGTGAAACATTCAACTCACTGGTATCAAGTTTAATTACACCAAGGATGTATTGGTATTGTTTACTTGTAGCATACACCCAATCTGCAGTTGCTTTGCCGCTAAGCTTCAGCAATCCACTTTGATAATATGTCATTTCCACTTCATCGGGAGGATTCAGCTGGCGCATAGCCCTGTTCAACACCAATCCTTCATCGAGCGAGGCATAGGGACTGAGTGAATAGATGATTTTTTTACCTTGTAAATTGTTTTCGTCAATTATGGCATCAATCGGACTGGCTTCGGGGTCTTTTAGCCCGGAGATTGTGTAGGTGTTAAAGCGCATTTTTGCCTGTGTGATGTGGTATCCGGGCGTTTCATCCAATTGTTTTACAAAATTGTTAAACTCGGATTGCCGGTTATACTTTTCATAAAAGATCCAGATGACTGACAGCAAAAGCAACAAGGCAATAATAAATAATGGCCAGGGAAAGACACTGCCTTTTTTCTCTTTTCTTTCCTGAATCAAGCAGTTTTGCAAAAACCTTGAAGCGTGGATAAAACTTTCTGTTTCGCCCTCAAATTGCTGTAAGTCGTTGAGGTGATTATAATGAACGGCTTCAATGGTTTCTGAAAGGGTTTCGCGGTAATCAAGCGGGGGCTGGCCTTCAACCACCGATGCCACAATGGCATAAGGGCCTTGCTCAATCAGGATGTTTAACGAACCAACCTGGATTTCTTCGAGGGTGCCACTACCTTTTTCCTTAAAGGAGTCTTTAACAAAATCCCGGATGGCCGTCAGCATGGCCGACACCAGATTGGCTTCCAGTGTTTCGGCCTCAGCCGATCGTTCTTCATGCAGGAGCAAACCCGTATCGCGGTGGATTAAAAACACATGGCTCACATGGTAAACAAAGCTGTTGGCCAAAACAATTTCTGCATAGCTGTTTTTACTGAAAAGGGCTTGAAGGCGCCACTTCAATCGCTTTATCGAGAAGCCTGATTCGAGGCTTGCGTTTACAGAAGCCAGCATTTTTTTGATGTCTTCCGAAACAGCCTTGCGAATGGCAGGTATCATCACAGGATACAAAATATCAGCAAGCTTGCGCGGGTTTCGCTGAATGCTGCTTTGTATTGTTTCTTCAATGATGGGTTGCAGGTCATCAGTGGTTATTTCGCCTTTGCTTAAAAGTGTGCGGATAGCATGGGGCAGAAGTTCGCTTATTTCTTCCGAAAACTCATGCGGGTCTGTCATCAACAGCTGCAAACGCTCCAATTCCTTCTGGCCTAAACCCGTGATAAGCTTTCGCAGGCTGTTCAGTTGGTCCTGATCCGTCAAATTGCCTTCGCTATGGTTTTTATTTGTCTCCATGGCTTAATCCTTATTGGGGGCTTCCTTTTCGGGGGGTTCAACAGCATTGTCTTGTTCATTCTGCCCCAACTGAATTGCCAGATTTGTTAAAAGGCTTGCCAGCGATTGCCGCTCCACCTTGCTTTGCTGCAATCCGGCTGTTTGATCGAGTAATTGCTGCTGAATTTCAGCAGTTTTAGTCTGTTGATGGTCAAGCAGATATAGTTTTTGCTTTTCCAGATTTTCGATAGTATTTTGTAAGGTTGCGTTTAAATCCTGGTGAGTTTTGTCATGCTCAGCTACATAGTTTTTAAATCTATCTTCCAGCTGTTTGAATGAATCCTCCAATGCTTTTTTGCTGCTGTCGGCCAGCTCAGTCAAGGTTTGATTTAATAACTCAATGGCACTTTGAGCTGTTCATAATCTTGCTTATTCCTTTGGGTCAATTCACCAATCTGACTGATTACAGCTTTTTCCAGATTGCCCAAACGGGTTTCCAATTCGGCAAAAGGTTCGCCAAAAAGCAATTGCCTGATTTTGGTAATATCTGATACTTCTATGGCCATAGAACAGGATATGAATTTGGTGCTAAATTAGTTGTTTTGGTTAATATATAAAAGTTAAAGGCCATTAAGATTGCATAATTAGTTTTCAGACAATGCTTCTGCTGTGCCAAAAGCAACTGTTTGTTTTTTGTTTATTTTTGCAGCCCAAAACAAGAAAGCAGATTAATTGTTGATAAATCAGCAATTTAACATGAACAGGATCAACTATGCAAAATGATAACCTCCATGAAGTGGTGGCAGTGCGTCATCTTACGGAATCGGCTTATATCATACGGATGAAAAGGCGTGGCCTGGCTTTCAGGGCAGGACAACATATTTTGTTGGGACAGGCAGGGAGCATCCACAACCGGGAGTATTCCATTTACAGCGGCGAAGTGGATGATTTTTTTGAAGTGCTTGTAAAAGAGGTGGATGATGGTCTTGTAAGTAAACAACTCAAAAATGTGAAGACAGGCGACAAACTTCAGCTGGAAGGCCCTTTGGGTTTTTTACCATCCATCCTGAACTCATTGAAAAGGCAAATTTTCTGTTTGTTGCCACAGGAACAGGCATCGCACCCTTTCATAGCTTTGTAAAAGCTATCCCCAATTGAATTACAAGGTGTTGCACGGGATACGCTTAGCTGGTGAAGCTTATGAAAAACAGGATTATGATCGTAATCGTCATGTAGTTTGTACGAGTGGTGATGGAAAAGGCGATTTTAAGGGAAGGGTGACAGATTACATCAAACAGTACCCGGTGCCTGTTGATACACATTGCTATCTTTGTGGCAACTTCAATATGATACACGAAGTGTTTGATTTGTTGGAACAGCAAGGTTTACCGCCTGAAAATGTGCATGCTGAAGTGTATTTTTAGAATCTGTAACAACACGCTAGCTGATTTATTTCAGGCTTCTTTTTTCGGAAGTTGCGTAATGTTTTAATTAAGAAAGAAAAAAATGAAATATTATATATTGTCACTGGGCTGCCAGATGAACCAATCCGATACCGAAAGGGTGAGGACGGTGCTTCAGGGCATGGGCTTTTCGCCAACCGAGAATGAAGACGAAGCCCATGTTTTAGGGGTGATTGCCTGCTCAGTGCGCCAAAAAGCCATTGACAAAGTGTATTCCCGAATAGCTAAATGGAATAAGTCAAAAAACCGTAAAAGCCTCATCACCTTTGTTTCGGGTTGTATATTGCCTTCTGACAGGGAACGCTTTCTGAAATTGTTCGACCTTGTTTTTCCGATGGGCGAACTGCCTGATTTGCCGCAAATGATCAGCCAGTATGGCATTGTTACGCCAGCTGGCTTGCAGCAATTGGATTCGGGCCATGATTCATTGATGAAAAACAATGGCATCAGGGAAAAGGATACTGTGCTGAAGCCGGCCACCATGCCCGGCCAAAAATCATCGGGACTTAAGCTAAACCCTGCTGCCGACATCGATCATTTTTGGCAAGTGGAGCCCAGCTACACCTCCGATTTTGAGGCTTTTATCCCCATACAAAATGGGTGCGATAAATTCTGTACCTTTTGTGCTGTTCCCTACACAAGGGGAAGGGAGGTATCGCGCCCATCAGCAGAGATACTTGACGAGCTTAAACAGTTGGTTGATAAGGGCTTTAAATCAATCACCCTGCTGGGACAGAATGTAAATTCATACGGTCTGGACAGGCAAGGGGAG
The DNA here is from genome assembly GCA_018400955.1 of Bacteroidales bacterium. Taxonomy (GTDB): domain Bacteria; phylum Bacteroidota; class Bacteroidia; order Bacteroidales; family F082; genus CALAZZ01. The sequence continues at coordinate 7,749 of JAGYLH010000066.1, read as the reverse complement.
GAGATAAGCTTTCCGGCTTTGCTGCGCCAAATAGGGGAATATGGCCGGCAGTCAGGTAAGGAATTCTGGGTTTACTTTACCTCGCCACACCCGCGCGATATGACGGACGAGGTGATTGAGGTAATTGCTGCTTACACCTGCCTGGCCAAACAAATTCACCTGCCTGTTCAATCGGGCGACGACCGTGTGCTCATGCGCATGAACCGCAAACATGGCATGGAAAAGTATCGTCATATCGTTCATACCATCAGGCGGTTGATTCCGGAGGCGAGTCTTTTTACAGATATTATTGTTGGCTTTACGGGCGAAACAGATGAGCAGTTTGAGAACACCCGCAAAATCATGGAAGAATTTAAATACAACATGGCCTATATCGCCCAGTACAGTGTGCGCCCCGGAGCCGCAAGCTCGCGCTGGGAAGATGATATTCCCCAATTGGTAAAAAAGGAGCGTTACCATTTGCTCACACAGGAGCTAACCAAACACAGCCTGGAATACAACAAAGGCCTGATTGGTAAAACATTAAAAGTACTGGTGCGTGGCAACGACCGCAAAAGTGGTTATTTGTCGGCACTTACAGAAGGTAAGCTCGTTGTGCGTTTTCAGTCAGAAAACCAGGACTTGATTGGCAATTTTGTTACAATCACCATAAAATCTGCTGCCCCATTGTCGCTCGAAGGTGAATTGGTTTCGGTGGAGCAACTCCAAAATGTATCCTAAGAATGAAAAAAATCGCCTTTCGTACATTGGGATGCCGCCTCAATCAGTATGAGACCGATGCGCTGGCATCACGTTTCCATACAGGCAGTTATCAAATTGTTGATTTTGATGAGAAAGCAGATATCTATGTTGTCAACACCTGCACGGTAACCAACCAAAGCGACCAAAAATCGCGGCAAACCATCAGCCAGGCGCGCAGGGCCAATGAGGATGGGCTGGTGGTGGTAACAGGCTGCATGGCCAATAACCACAAGGAATCCCTGCTTGAATCAAAAAACATCAATTATCTGGTTGACAACGAGCGCAAATCGTCCATCTTCAGTATTGTTGAATCGCATTTCAGGGGAGAAGCTGCTGACCCCGAGGGTTTTGATAAGGATTTGTTCAGTTATGAGGCTGCCTACAAAACCTTCCATACACGCAGCATGATCAAAATTCAGGATGGTTGCGATAACTTCTGCACTTTTTGCATTATACCCAAAGTACGTGGCCGTGCCACCAGCAGGCCGCAAGCAGAGATTATCAGGAACATTCGCGAAGTGATCGATTATGGCTTTAAGGAAGTGGTACTTACAGGTGTGAATATTGGCCGCTACCAGGACGGGGACACCAATTTTGAACAATTGATCGAAAGCATCCTGAACCTTCCGGGCGATTTTCGCTTGCGTATTTCATCCATTGAACCTGATGGCTTTTCTGAACGCTTTTTCGAGCTTTTTGCCCACCCGAAGCTTACGCCCCACCTGCACCTTTGCCTGCAAAGCGGATCGGAACCCATCTTATTAAAAATGAGGAGAATGTACACAGCTAAACAGTTTCGCCATATGGCTGAAAAGCTGCGTAGCTTGTATCCTGATTTCAACCTGACCACAGATATTATCGTGGGCTTTCCGGGTGAAACAGAAGCCGATTTTATGCAAACCAAAAAAATGGCTGAGGAGTTGGCTTTTAGTCACATCCATACTTTTAAGTATTCCGTTCGCTCGGGTACAAGGGCCGAGCGCATGGATGATCAGTTGACGGAGAAGCTTAAAAACCAACGAAGTGCCATTATTCGTAAGATTTCTGAAGAAAACAAAAGGGCTTACATCAGGCAAATGATAGGCAAACCGCAGTGCATGCTTATCGAACGCATTGGAGCCGATGGCATTGCGCGAGGTTACGGCGAGAACTACATCCCTGCGTTTGAAAGCCAAAGGTTTAAACCGGAATACCTTTGTTGATGTGTTGGTCGAAAGCCTGCACGAGGGCAGGGAACCGGCTGCTAATGTTGTATTAGCTTAAAATCATGATTATTCTCTAAAGGATTTTTACTCACCTTCTGTTGGCTCATAAATATTTGATGCGTTTCGGTATCCTGAATTGTCGATATACCAGTCGTTAAATACTTCGCCACCACTCTCAGCCCATTCGGCAAATTTAAGGTGTGCTTCAATGATCTCAACTTTTTCGATCGGATAATCAAAACGTTCTATTATATTGATGGCCCACGGCAAGTTGTTTGCCGTTTTGTAATAGCGACCGGTTGACGGATCACTGCTGTCATGCCCTGTTCCCAGGAGGGATTCATCGGCAAGTGCCGTGGGCGATTTATCAGGCAGGTGAACCTCAACGCTCCTGTTTTTATTCACAAAAATGAAAGGGTTGTAAGGCGGAATGCCCAATTGGCTTAAAGCAGTCGGTTCGGCAAGCCTGACGATTATTTCCAAAGTATCTGGTACTATGAATGGCACTTCAGGGGTGGTATTGGCACCAATGCTGCTGCTTGTTGGAGGCAATATTTCGTAGGAATTGTCCCATACAATAATGGTGGCTTTGGGCTGACCTTGCTCGGTACCGTTGTTATTCAGGCTGATTATACTTTCCGTTAAACGGGTGCCTTCAACAGATGAAACCATGGCAGGATCAATCGGCATTTCAAAACCAAAACCATTTTCATAGAAGGCGCCATGAGCGCGCAAAATAAATGTGGCCTTTAACTCAACCACCTGGTTATTTCCGTTGGTAATTTGATTAAAATTATAATCAATCACTGCGTCATTAAAATCATAATCGCCCCGATAGGGCCACAGGTCTTCAAAGGCAAGCGTTCCAAAATTACCTTCATTGAAGAAGAAATTGTTAAAGGCTTTTTCCGGGTCATCCGGGTAATCGTCAAAATGATCAGGCACTCCATCCCCATCTGAATCTTGACCAACATAGTCCAAAACGGGCAATCCGGTGGGGTCAACCGCTTGCACCGGATTGGCGGTTACATAAAAAATGGCATCATTGAAATCATGGTCACAACCACTGCGGCTGCGCTCAATATCTTCAATACCAAGTAAAAAAAGTTCGCGACCTGGGTCACGTAATAAAACAGTATGTTGTTTTAGTTCAGGCTGGCTTGGCCTGTTGAGGTGTTTGGTTGAAAATATTTTCCAGTTGCCATTGGTCACTTCATTGTTTTTCCAGCCATTTGCCAGCAAAACAAAACCTATGGTTGTATTCGCATTATAGCGGCCCAAAAGAACTTTATTGCCGGGCAATAGTCCGCCACCGCTTCCCGAAAGGGATGCATTGGGAAAAATGATTGTTATTGTATCTACCTCATCCACTGTTTGTGGCGGATTTCCGGTAGGGTAGGTATGGAAACCCAGCACATTTTTGTAATCGGCTCCTTCACTTACGAATGTCACCCACACGTCGCAGGTTTCAACCAGACGTATATTATGGTCGTACACCTCGCTGAAGAATTCAGGATGTGATACAGGCAAGGCCACACGCTCCGGAAGGGTTGCATTGATATCGTCCAAAAACTCAGCTGTAATAGGGTCGTCTTCAGGCTCCAGGTAATCTGGTACACCCTGATTGTTGTAGGAGCCCAGAAACTTAAAGGTAGAATTGGTTGCCCGTGGGGCCATGATTGTTTTCATGGTGGCTGCAATTTGCTTCCCTCCAAATACCACATCAAAACCTGTGGGGCCAATGGCTACTTCGCGCGCATTGGGCAATCCAATATAATCAGTTGTAATATAAAGGTTCTGATAGTAGGACGGGACCTGGTATTCAATCATATAAACCCCGTTTTCGCCGGTGAGGCCACTCACGATCAATCGGCCGTTCTCTTCGGGGTTTTTGGTATAAATAAAAAATTTGGCACCCTTTATTGGCTGATCAATATTGTCCAGTGCTGTTATCTTGAATTGCACATCTTTGGTGGTTGACCAATTAAAAGCAGCTGGAATGTCCAGCTTGTCCATACCTATTTCCGGATTTTCCGGTTCGTTGTTATTCTTGCGGCAAGATGCAATGCCAATCATGAATACAATCACTAAGAGATACAATGTTTTTGTTTTCATATTGTTTTTTTTGATTTGTATGTTCAATCATCGGAAACAAAAACTATGCCTACAAATAAGTGCTAATAATCAGAGGTATAACAAATTTTAAATTCCTGAATTTGGAATAATTCTTCTATATGGAATTTCTTGTTTTCGATTTGTGGTGATATTTTCTTAGATACCGGATTCCCGCATCCAAGAAAATACCACCAGTACATTTAATCATCTGACAAGGCCAACCATATACATGACTATTGTACAATGAGTTTCCGAGTTGTTTTATTTTCTCCTTCTTGTATGGTTATGAGGTAAACTCCCTTAGGAACTTGAACAAACCAATCCGTAAGTTGGTAGGTGCCGGCAGTCATTTTGCCATAATCCACGCTGTTTATTTCACGTCCGGTTAGGTCGGTCATGCTGATTTGTACCATAGTGGCTTTTTGCAATTCAAGCTGAATAGTGGCCTGATTGCTGGCAGGATTGGGGTTAATTTGAATGGATGATTCAGTTGCAATTTCATCAATACCGACCAATCCATATCCAAACTGATAGCGCTCTACATCGCCGAAAAAGCTGCCTGTAAACATGGGTTGGTTGTCATGGAGCATACCATAATAGCCTGTTCCATAAGCGCAGCAAATGCCATCGCCACCAGCATCATAAATGATAAACTCATAACAGTTGTTGTCGCTAACTTCCATGGGAATGGTAAGTGCGCCGGGCGAGGAATAGGGGCCACCTGATTGCACCACTTCACCTGTGCCGGTATTAATTAATTCCCAAGTAGTTTCTTCGGGTTTGCTGTCGAGCAGGATGAATAACTTAACAACACCTGTTGCATTTTCGGCACTTGCTATTGCCACCGATTGGCTTATATTATCCGGATAATCATCGGCACCGCCATTGGTTTCAACAATTTCCACAACAAGTGCGTTGCTGGCTTCAACCCCAAAGGCCATTTCACCCAGATCGATAACAGCACTTTCAAGAAATCCGAGATTGCCTGTCCATGTTTCTGAATACAACTCTTCGCCATTGATGCTGGCTACAATATGGGCACTGGTCAAAGCCTGGCTGCCGTGATTTTTTAAAACGGCTTTCGCGCTTGTCAGTCCGTTGCAGCTTGATTTGGTGTAGTCGTAAACGCGGCTGATGGTGGCATCATTTTCAAAGAAAGGAATGATGGGATCGGTGCTGCTTTTAGCAGCCTGATGAACATGTTTGTTATCATTGTCCTGAATAAATGCAACAACACCCAGCTCATCAATTTCATACACATTTTGCAATTCCCAGGCAGCCTCAATGATCATGTACTCATAGCCCTCAAAATCGGGCAAGGAGGTGCCGTTTCTGCTGGGCAGCAAGGCTTTCATGATGTTGTAAAAATCACGTTCGCCATTGGTGCCCGGAGGGTTGACAAAGTGGATGTGTTTTTCAATAACTGCGATATGAGCTACCAAATTGCCAGTTACAGGGGCATCAGCTTTGAGCAGCATGGTAACAAATATGCTGTCCTGATTGGCAGATAACTCATGATGCAGTTGAATCTGAAATGGTGATGTGATGGCTGCTACTGTTTCAAGCATATTTTGGTTAACCTGCGATGGCATGCCTTGAAAATGATTGCCATTGATTACGGCATTGGGCACCGAATTTACGTTGTAATAATTGCGCCGTGCTGTATTGTCCTGTGGGTTGTGATGATACATGGGGTCATTACCCGGTGCAGGCCAGCTCATTTGGTACTTGATGGATGTCAAAATGTCTTGATTGGCATTCAGTAAGGCATTCCAGGCCGGGTTTTGGCTGGCACATGGTCCACAGGTGGCACTGCTGAACCCTTCAACAAGAACAAGCCGTTCGTTTTGGGATTTTGTCACGGTTATTCCTAAAAACAAGAAGATTAGGATTGTAAATGTGCGTTTCATAAGCGTTTCTTTTGGTGTTAAACAAAAATAATTTTCTATAAATATGCAACCAAACAAAAAAATATGTGGTCATATAAAAGTGTGTGCATATTTAGTGGGCTAAAATACTTATTTTTGCATAACCAAAGTAAGAGATTAACATTTAAGAAAATCCTAAACCACTTTTATCATGAAAAAAGCTTTACTTACGCTTTTGATGAGTTTGTTTGCAGGCAGCCTTTTGTTGGGGCAAAGCCTGGCCTTGTCATGGGATGGCGTAGACATACATGACGGAGATTCTATTTACGTTTATGGTGAAATAAGTGATGACATGTGGTACGAAATTCAGGCACATGCTGTAGTTACCAATATGGCAGATGATCCGGTTGAAGTAAAGGTAAAACGTAATATAATTGATACAGTTCCAGGCACAAGAAATCAGTTTTGCTGGGTATTGTGCTATGGTTTTGATGTGAATGATTCATTTTATAGTGTTGAATTGGAACCTGGTGAGAGTTCTTCAAATTCAGAGTTCTCAGGACATTATCAACCCTTAAGGAAAAGTGGCACTTCCATTATTGAGTATATATTTTATAATGTGGACAATGAGGATGATCAGGTTTCGATGAAAGTGTTTTATACAATTCATGCACCTTCTGCATCACTTGAATTGTCGTGGGATGGTGAGAATATTCCTAATGGCGACACCGTATATGTCTATGGTGAAATAAGCGAAGATATGTGGTACGAGATTCAGGCCCATGCCATTGTTACAAACGTTTCAGAAGATACGGTGGAAGTAAAAGCCCAAAGGATCATAATCGATACTGTTCCCGGAACCAAGAATCAGTTTTGTTGGGTGCTTTGTTATGCTTATGAAACTAATGAATCATCATATAGCGTTACGCTCGATCCCGGGGCAAGCTCCTCTGATACTGAGTTTTCAGGACATTATCTGCCATATGGACAAGGAGGTACATCCAAAATTCGCTACAAGTTTTTCAATGTGGACAATGAACAGGATACTGTTTCCATGACTGTTTTTTATGTTGTTTCCCCGGCATCCATAGCTGATTTGCAATCTGGTTCAAGTTTTGGGAGTGCCTACCCCAACCCGGCCAGGGAAATTGTATCCTTTGATTATGAATTCAGTCCGACAGTGAACGAAGCCCGTCTTATCATCTATAATATGTTGGGCAAGCAGGTGATGGATTATCCTGTAAACAGGAGCAATGGAAAAATAAGTGTACCATTGCACGAATTGAACGAAGGTGTTTATTTTTATACATTCCTTATTAATGGTACAACTGCATCAACTACGCGTAAATTGGTAGTTCAGCGATAAGCAGATTCGCATAGAAACTAAAAACAGCCCTTCCGTTTTTGAACGAGAGGGCTGTTTTATTTTGGGCATGATTAGCTTTTAGTCAATATGGAAAGCTGCTTTGATCGGCTCCACAAAGTCGAGTTTCTCCCAGGCAAAGAAATCCACCTTTTTGAAGTGTTTCTCAGTGCCATTTTCGGATTTGGAATAGGTGTCAGCATCCTGGTAATACACCTCAACCTCGCCCTGATAAGGATCGCGGCCAAAATGCCCGTAAGCTGCTGTTGCTTCAAAAACCGGGTTTTTTAAACCAAAGCGTTTGATGATTGCAAAGGGGCGCATATCATAAATTTCCCTGATTTTGATTGCAATCTGCTCATCGGTCAGTTTTTTGCCTGCTTCATTTCTTACGTTTACTGTGTCGCGTGTGTTGATATAAAAACCAACCGGATCAGCAACCCCAATGGCGTAAGCT
>JAGYLH010000065.1 GCA_018400955.1 Bacteroidales bacterium | reverse complement strand
GGCATTGATAAAGTCCGTATCAGCACAAATGGCACCGCCAACGCAATCATTTTTTCCATTGATAAACTTGGTCAGGCTATAAACCACCACATGCGCACCCAAACGGGCGGGGGCTACCATCATGGGCGTAAAGGTATTATCAACAACCAGCTTCATCCCATGCCTATCAGCTATTTCGGTCAATGCCGGAATATCACTTATTTGCAGCAGTGGGTTTGTCATGGTTTCGGTATAAATCATTTTGGTGTTAGGCCTGATAGCTGCTTCAACGGCTTTGTGATCAGTAATATCAACAAAAGTGACACCGATATTAAACTTGGGCAGGTAGTTCTGCATAAAGGCAAAAGTGCCGCCATAAGTGGTCATGCTGCTGACAATATGGTCGCCAGCGCTGCACAATTGCAAAATGGCACATGTGATGGCGCCCATACCACTGCCCGTAACCCATGCTGCTTCGGTGTCTTCCATAGCGGCCAGGGCATCTGAAAGGTATTTGTTGCTGGGGTTCCAATGTCGCGAATAAAGGAAACAACCCTCGGCTTCGCCCTCAAAAGTTTCTGACATGGTTTTGGCCTGCATAAAAGTGTAAGTTGCCGAATCGGTAATGGAGGGGTTTACATCGCCGTATTCGCCAAACTGCTTCAAGTCCTGAATGTTACTTGCGGGATCAAATTTCATAATTTTAGGTTTTTAATGTTTAATAATTTTGCTTACAAAAATACGAATAGTTAACTTATTTTCAGTATATTGTAATAATATTATAGTTTAATGGCAACTATTTTTAAATACTGTAACCTTTTTTACGTATTTTTGAATTTTCTATAAGTTAATTAAACAAATTATGGCCATTCACTTTAAACTTGATACTTTGGACAGGCGCATTTTGCAAATGCTAACAGCGGATGCCCGCATACCTTTTGTTGAAGTAGCCCGCAAATGCAAGGTGTCAGGAGCGGCTGTCCACCAACGCATGGCCCGAATGACAGAAGCCGGGCTTATTTCGGGCTCAGGATTTCACCTCAGCCCTGCCGGAATGGGGTATATGACCTGCGCCTTTATTGGCATACAGGTGAACCTGACAAGCACGAGCACGCACAATGAAGTTTTCGAAAAAATCAAACAAATACCCGAAATAGTTGAATGTCACCATATCAGCGGCAAATATTCCTTGTTGGTAAAGGTTTATACGCGCAACAATGAGCACCTGAAACAAATCATTGTGGAGCAAATCCAGGCCATACCTGAGATTTCGTTTACCGAAACTTTTATTTCGCTCGAAGCGGGCTATGAACGGAGCTTACCGGTTTAATCCAACTTACAAATCCACAAAACACCCATGAACTTTAAAACCCATGCCAACCATTTGTTTACAAACAAAGCATACGACCAAATCTATCAGCAGAATCACCGACCCATAATCATTGCCGATAATTTGCGCAATGCCGACAATATGGGCGCCCTCATCAGGCTGGCCGATAATATTGGTGCACAAAAACTTTGGTTCCTTGGTGATGAAAGTGCTGTGAATGCAAGTAAACTCCGGAGGGCTGCAGCAAGCAGCTATAAAAACATCGACTGGGAATTCACCAGTGAAAACGAACTGAAAAACCTGGTTCCAGGGGAATATCGCCGTGTAGCACTGGAAACAAGCGAATCAGCAACAAACATCTTCAAATCGGAGCTGCCAGCCAAATGTGTGCTCATTGTGGGCAATGAAGTTCATGGGATCAGGCCCGAAATTATGGAGCAGGCAAATTTGCAGGTTTATATTCCCATACCCGGCCCCACCAAATCAATGAATGTTTCGCATGCAGCCTCTGTTTTTCTATTCGAATGGCTAAGCCGATTGCTTTAGTACCAACCCAAAAACAGCCCTTTAATGTGCGGGGAAGCAAATCTTTGATTACATTTGTAGCAAGCACTATCCTATGACAATCACTCCAGAAAACTTAACAAGCCTCCCCCCTGATTTGCATAAACCGGCTATCTTCCCAATAGATGACAGCGTGCAGTGGATTGGTCCGGGAACCAATTTCAAGTTGATTTTCAAGCTGCTAAAACAAAACAAAACCGTTTGCTTAACAGGCACATATGGGTTTGCTATGGCATTTTACAGCTGGCTAAAAAAATGGAACAACCAAAAACACCCCATAAAGGACTACGCCACAAGCCGAAGCAACAAGGACCAAATGAGCAGATTGACTGCGCATTTAATGATTCGGGTTACCAATCAAAAAACCACCATTGAAAAAGCCCCAGCCATCCCCTGGATAAAAGAATTCTACACAGGGCAAGATGATTTTTTGCTTCGTTTTGTTGATTTTCTTGGCATGAATGGAGCCTGGCAGTGGTACACCCATGGTATCCAATTTCCTGTGCTCGAACAAAAAGTACATCCTTTTTATGGCACCTATTTCCCGACACGCTATGGCCATTTGGTCCTTTTTGATAAATGGTTAAAAAACAACCATCATTTTTCAAAAGCTTTGGATATAGGCACCGGATGTGGTTTGCTCAGCCTGATGATGTTGAATGAGGGGATTCCTTTTGTGCATGCCACCGACATCAATCCAAATGCGGTTTTCAGCACACAACATGAAATGAATAAGCACAGCTTTCAGGAAAAATCGAAAATTGAAAAAGCAGCCTGGGCTGGCAGTTATCAATCACATGGCAACGACCTGATTGTTTTCAATCACTGGATACCGGCAAGCCCGGAAACAATGCTTGATGCAGCTACTTACTACAGAACCGGCTTTTTCGAAACGCTTTTGAACTTTTATTCGAAAAAAATGACGTGAAAACCACCCTGGTGTTGCTGTTTTCCACCTTCACGCACAAGCAGCAGGCATCCACAACCATCCCATCGAAATGGAAATAAAATCTCGAGCGATTTTACCTTCTTGAAAAAATGAATGAGCCTGTCATTGAAAAGCCATCCACAAATAAAAGCTGGTTGTCGGCCACCAGGCAAAAGAAATGCTGGAATTGTGGATTTTAGCCGAAAAGCAGCAATCTGATGAACTATAAACCCTATTCAATAAGCTGCAATTTTCAATTTTGCCAATTTCAAAACTGCACACCCTTACAAACACACTTTTGATCTGGATATACACTTTGATTTTGAACAAAGTGCAGCTGCAGCTCTTTGCCCTGCTTTTGAGAAGCACCAGTTGAATTCGCGGGAATTCCTTCGCTTGCAGACTTTTAAAGGAATACACCATCCACAACACAAACTTTGGGAATCGTACCGGAATGGCGAACTAAAGGAGATTCTTCGCAGCCTCCGATTCGAAAACACTTTGAAGGAGTTCGGTATAAATGATCCCGCCCTGGCCGAATCCATTGGCGATGACTATGTTTACCTGCGCGCCGTACCGTTTTCCTGATGCCGGTACCATGGAAGTGCTTCAATACTTACACATAAAATATAGTTTACACCTGATAACCAATGGCTTTGAAGAGGTGCAACACATCAAGATACGGGAAGCCGATATTGGGAAGTATTTTAAAACAATCACCACCTCAGAAGAGGCTGGCGTTAAAAAGCCTGACAAGCAAATTTTCGAATATGCTTTAGAAAAAGCACAGGCCAAAATTTCGGAGAGTTTAATGATTGGGGATACTTTGGAAGTTGATATCCAAGGTGCACGTAATGTAGGAATGGACCAGGTATATTATAATCCCTTAAAAATGGACCACACCCAGGCAGTAAGTTATGAGATTGGCCATTTGATTGAATTGATGGAAATACTATAGCCCTGTTTTTGGATGCGGTTCGATGTATGATCAAATGAGAATAAAGGCTACTGCATCATCATATCGTTCTCCATCCCCTTAAAAACACAAATCTATAGTGTGGCAATCACCGTCTGTTGGCCACGCACATGTTGGCCCAGCTTAACCTCAATTTTGGCATCTAGTGGCAAGAAGAAATCAACGCGCGAACCAAAACGAATCATACCGAACTCCTCCCCTTGTTTGGCTTGGGCACCCATTTTGGCATTAAAAACAATGCGTCGCGCCAACATGCCTGCTATCTGCCGCATCATAATGGCTTTTCCATCAGCACGTTCTACAACTATGCTTGTGCGCTCGTTCAGTTCGGAAGATTTGGGGTGGTAGGCTACCAAAAACTTTCCCGGATGGTATTTGGAATAGCTTACTTTTCCATCAAAAGGATACCAATTTACATGCACATTAAAGGGCGACATAAATACGGAAACTTGTATGCGTTTTTCTTTAAAAAATTCATTTTCAAACACTTCTTCAATTACCACCACCTTGCCATCAGCAGCTGAAAGCACATGGTTCAATCCAAGGTTCACCTTGCGGGAGGGTAGCCTGAAAAAGGCAATGGCCCAAACATTCATTGCCAATAATAACGTAAATAAAAGGTAGTGGAAAATTGACAGGGATGGCCACAAGCGCAAAATCAGCAGGAGAATCACCAAGCTGATTGGCACAAACCAAACCAATACCTTAAAGCCTTCCTTATGTAATCGCATATCTTTTTATAGCATTGATAAATAAACAAATACAAATGGTGTCGCGAAAAAGGTCGCATCAAAACGATCAAGCACACCTCCATGTCCGGGAATTAGCTTTCCGGAATCCTTCACCCCCGATTGCCGCTTTAGCATCGACTCCACCAAATCGCCCAAACTACCAAAAACAACAACTATAAACGCCATTCCAAGAATATGGTCAACAGGCATGAAATCGGTGAAATAAGCCCAACTAAATGAAGCTAAGAGTGTGAAAAACAACCCACCAAAACTACCTTCCCAGCTTTTTTTAGGGGAAATTCTTTCGAACAAGCGATGTTTACCAAGCCAAACACCAATGATGTATGCAAATGTATCGTTTATCCAGATCATGAAAAGCATCGATAAAAGCAATACCGGGCCGGCTATATCTCCCAGCATTTCAGTATTGTAAAAATACAATAAGAGGGAAGCTGGCAAATTCACAAAAAAGTAGGCTGCATAATAAACGGAAAAAATTTCGCCAAAAGAAAGTCTTTTACTGAACAAGGCATGCAAAAAGGGAAATAAGAACAATAAAAAAAGAAAAAGCAGGAAGTTGGAAGGTAAAAATCCCAAACCAACCAATGCCATCAAAAGATAAAAAATGCTGCCTGCCACATAATAATAAGGAATGAAATAGCTTTTTGTATCCTTCTTGTTTTGAAAAAGACTCAGCATTTCCTTCATGCCAATCAGGTTGACTACTAACATTAACAAGGCGAAAACAAGGGAGGAAAGCAGCGCAGAGCCAACAACCAAGACCAGGAACACAAAACCGTAAAATGTCCTTTGTAAAAAATTATTCATCTGTTCGTAACGGTTATTGGTTAGTCCCTGTGGAGTGCAAACTTAAAAAAAAAATTGATATTTGCGAATCAAACAGAGTGAAGCATTTAGGGTTTCGTTATGGAACGCGAAAGAAGGATGCATGAATACCTTAATTTCGGATGGAAAAAGACGACTACAAATCATCAATCAAAAAAACATAAAGCTCCTTGGGGCCGTGGGCACCCATTACCAAAGTTTTTTCAATATCAGCGGTACGGCTGGGGCCCGTGATCACTGTCAACTGGGAAGGCAGACCACCGGGGTATTTATTACGTAGTTCGATAAATGCTTTTTTAAGTGACATCACCACCTGCGAAGCGTAAGCCTTCACCAGGTGCACATCGGGATAGGCAAAGGTTGCACGCCCGCCGCTGTCGAGTGAACTTACAAGCACGCTGCCTGTTCGCGCAATTAGTTTTTCACAGCTTGTGATACCAACAACTGTTTCATCCTCATATGTTAAGTCGAAAATAGTTGGTATGCTACCAGCCGACAGCATATTGCTGAGTTGATCGCTTTTGCAGGAGATGACCGGCCAGTTTTTTTGTTTCATAAGTGCTGTGAGGTAATCCAGAAATGCTTTTTCGTTTTCGCAATAAATAAATTGTCCTCCAACAGCCAACAATTCACGGGCAAAAAGTACTTCGGGCTCCATATCTTCCGGTGGCTTATGAAACACCTCCGAAATGAAATCAACATCCAGATACGGATTGTCAACTTTCTCTATCAATGCATTCCGGATGCTGCTGAGTATTTGTTCGCGCGCTGTACTTTCCTTCATAACACTATTTTCATGTTGTTTCAGGCCTTGTCAGGAATTTCCGGTTCACTCTTAACCGCTTTCCCTTCAATATCATCGCTATTTTCATACCCAGTATTGGAATCTTTGTGTGATGCTTTCGCATCCCCATTGACATTTTGTGATTCCACCGCTTTTTTCAATTCTTCTTCCGCTTTCACCACTGCATTCGAAGCAACACGTTCTTCCTTTTTCCATGGCCTCAGACCAAAAATTCCTTCTAAATCCTCTCCGAAAATAACTTCTTTTTCCAAAAGCATGCCGGCCAGTTTTTCAAGACCGGCCTTGTTCTTCTTGAGAATGTCCACTGCCCTTCTGTAGGCAGATTCAACCAGTTCACTGATTTCACTATCGATAATTTCGCTTGTTTTCTCGCTGAATGGCTTATTGAAAGCATACTCCTGGGCCCCTGTAGAATCATAAAAACTGACATTGCCAATTTTCTTGCTAAGTCCGTAAAAGGTGACCATCGCATGGGCTTGTTTGGTAACTTTTTCAAGATCGGACAAAGCACCCGTTGATATCTTACCAAAAACAACCTCTTCGGCAGCACGACCACCCAGAGCAGCCGTCATTTCATCAAACATTTGATCAAATGTAGTAATCAAACGTTCGTCAGGCAAATACCAGGCCGCACCTAATGATCGGCCACGAGGTACAATGGTAACTTTTACCAAAGGATGAGCATGTTCCAAAAGCCAGCTCACGGAGGCATGTCCGGCTTCATGATGGGCAACAACCCTTTTTTCGGAGGGTGTGATGATCTTACTCTTCTTTTCCAATCCACCGATAATGCGGTCGATGGCATCCATAAAGTCTTGTTTGCCAATGCTGGTTCGGTCTCTTCGGGCAGCAATAAGTGCTGCTTCGTTGCACACATTGGCGATATCGGCACCCGAAAAACCTGGTGTTTGTTTGGCCAGGAATTCATTGTCCACGGTACTGTCCAATTTCAAAGGACGCATGTGAACCTCAAATATTTCCTTACGGCCTTCCAGATCGGGAAGCTCCACATATATTTGCCTGTCGAAACGGCCAGCACGCATCAGGGCGCGGTCGAGGATATCGGCTCGGTTGGTAGCTGCCAGCACAATAACACCTGAATTGGTCGTAAAACCATCCATTTCGGTTAGTAGCTGATTGAGCGTATTCTCACGTTCGTCATTGGCGCCGGTTGCCGGGTTTTTACCCCTGGCACGGCCAATGGCATCAATTTCGTCAATGAATATGATACAAGGCGATTTGTCCTTGGCTTGCTTAAAAAGGTCGCGAACACGCGATGCACCAACGCCAACAAACATTTCCACAAAATCGGAACCCGAAATGGAAAAGAAAGGCACTGAAGCTTCGCCGGCAACAGATTTTGCCAGCAATGTTTTACCTGTTCCAGGAGGGCCAACAAGCAGCACGCCTTTGGGGATTTTGCCCCCCAGCTTGGTATATTTGTCAGGGTTTCGCAGAAAATCTACAATCTCCATTATTTCAACTTTGGCTTCTTCAAGCCCTGCGACATCCTTAAAGGTGACATTCACCTGGGTGTTTTTATCAAAAAGCTGCGCTTTCGACTTGCCGATATTGAATATCTGGCCTCCAGGGCCTCCCCCGCCACGGCTCATCATCCGCATAATAAAAAACCAAATACCTACAAGAATCAAAATCGGAAATATCCATCCCAGGATTTCTCCACCCCAGTTGCGGCGGCTGATATTGTTCACATAGATGGGTTCGAGCTGCCCTTCCTGCGACTCCCTTACAATTTTTTCAAAACTTTCAACCGACCCAATCTGGAAAGTAAAATCTGGTTTATTGCCTATGCTGCTGCTTGGCTGGTCCCAATCGGTGTATTTACGACGGGCATCAGGGTTCATGTAAATTTCGGCAATCTCGCGGTTTACCAAATCGATTTTTCAACGTCCTGATTGCGCAGCATACGCATTAAATCACCTTGATCTACTTGCTCGGCCCCGGAATCCCAGTTCATCACCTGCAGTCCTATGAAAATAATAGCCAGCAATCCATAAATCCAGTAAAAATTGAATTTAGGCTTCTGTGGCTTCGAATCCTGCGGCTGTCCGCTCTTATTTTTGTTGTCTGTTTGTTCTTTTTCATGCGCAATAATCGCTTCCCTGTTAAAATGACAGAATCTAATCTTCGTTGCTGTAATTGGTACGGACGGCATCGGCCATAAATCCTCCAATTGGTAGAAACTACGCGTGCTATCAAGAAACACGTGCACCACTACATCAACATAGTCCAGCAAAATCCATTCCGAATTCTCAAAACCTTCTTTGTTGTATGGCCCCAAGTTGTAATCTTTCTTGATATTTTCCCAAATTCCCTGGGCAATAGCATCCACCTGGGTTTTGATGTACCATGACATATCACAAAATAGTCGGTAACAGCTGTGTGAATTTTTCTTAAATCGGGCAGCTAATATCCTTAGCCTTCTTCTCTGCATGGTTTCAACCACTTTTTCATTATCAAATCCGCATCGTCGGTTTGGTGTCGTATCCTCATATTTTGGGTAATTTCTTAATGGACAGCAAAATTAGGCTTTTACTTTATGGTGGTTATTTTCTGATTGATGTGCACTTTGTCAGGCAATTTAGTTGAAGGATACTGACAAAGCCCGGTTTTAGCCGGGTTTTGTTGTTTTAGGCCAAGCACAAATATTTAAAAGCAAACTTGCTCATGAAGCATATAGCGATTAAATTTGCGTTTTGTTTTGCGGGCATAGCTCAGTGGTAGAGCATTAGCTTCCCAAGCTGAGGGTCGTGGGTTCGAGCCCCATTGCCCGCTCATGCTATTCTTTTAGCATGGACTATAGATCAAATTCACGCAAAACGACCAAAAGCATTCCGGCTATATTTTGTATTTTTACCCCTTTAATCAAACAAAACCTTTCTATTCATGAAAAATTTTACTTTTTTTATCATTTTTTGTATGCTGACAACCTGCTTTGCACCAGGCATCTATGCTGCACAAAAAGATGGAGAATGGACCATTTTAGGTTCTTACGAAATTCCCGGCAAAGCCTCTGGACTCGCCTGGGATGGCACCTACCTCTATTTTGGTATTTATGGTGCACAGGGCGAAAACGTGTATCGTTTTGATCCTGCAAACAATACGTATCAGTTACAGTTTTCAAACCCGGCCATTGGCGATTCCTATGGAATGACTTTCGATGGTACCAATCTGTGGATTATCGACAGGGATGGCAATCCTGCGTATGCCCTTGAGCTTGATTTGGATGGAAATATTATGTCGCAATTCAACCTGCCCGACCAGTATATGTCAGGTATTGCATGGGATGACGGCGACTTCTGGGTTTCGACCTATTATCCTGACCCCGGAACAGTTTACAAAGTAGATGGTACAGGCAATGTGCTTCACCAATTTACCCCACCCCACGACCAACCTTGGGATCTTTCCCTCGATGGCGACAATTTGTGGATTGTGGATTACAACGCCTATACCATTCATAAAATTGACCAAGATGGAAACATCCTCGAAACGCATGCCGCTGAAGACCAGCGTCCTGCCGGCATTGTTTTCGATGGTACTTATTTATGGTATGTTGACGGTCCGCTTGGCAGCAACAGCACCCTCTACAAGGTTGACCCCAGTGGGACAGGCACTCCTGAAATCCAACTTGCTCAAACAACCTTTGATTATGGACAGGTTACCGTTAATACGACCGAGGAAATCCTCTTTGAAGTGGGAAATAGCGGCACTGCCACACTTAGTTTTTACTTTGAAGTTCCCGTTGGCCCGGGCTTGTATATCAGTGATGAAACTTTTGAGGTTGAGCCAGGCGAAACAACTGAAATCAGTGCTTTATGGACGCCCATACTGTCAGGACCCTTGAACACCAATGTGAGCCTTTTTTCAAACGACCCCCTTCACCCATTAACCACACTTAATTTTACCGGTTTTGGCCTCGAAAGCGGTCCGTATATTTTCCACCCATGGTCAACACACAACTACGGAAACATCCGCATGGGGGCCAGCAAGCGCTGGACCATGACCCTGCAAAATTACGGCGATGCCACCCTGACCCTAGAAAGCATTGCCATTGACAATCCTGCATACTATTTGGGCGATCACACACCGCTCCCCATTAACCTGGCCCCATTGGGAATGATTAGTTTCGATGTGTGGTTTTGGCCACAAACTGACGAATCACATGATGGCACCCTTAGCATCTTAAGCAACAATCCTGATCAAAATCCTTATGAAATTGAACTCCTTGGCGAAGCCACTGAGGGCGAACATCCCATGGGAGAGCAGTTGTGGTCCTATCACCTGACTACAGGATGGGACAACAGCCCCAAAGCCATTGGGTATATCCAAGACATCAGTGGCGACGGCATTGAGGATATAATTGTTTGTTCGGAAGATAATTACATCCGTGCCTTCAATGGAAATGCCTCAGGAACAAGCCAGGTGCTTTGGGAACGTGAAATATATTCCGGCTCTGTTTACCAGCAAAATGCATTATCCATCACCGGCGACATCAATGAGGATGGTTACGATGATATTGTTGTGGGCACAGCCTGGGGCGACCGTTCCATCGTGGCCCTAAGTGGTAAAACAGGTGAGATATTATGGAAACACCAAACCAATAATTATGGTGGTGGCGGCTGGGTTTATCAAACCGATACCCGTTTCGACTACAACAACGATGGATTCCCTGATGTGCTGGCGGCCACAGGCAATGATGGCGACAATACGGGCCCCCGCAGGGTTTACTGCCTTGATGGCAAAACAGGGACCCCCATATGGGAATCCTTTATCAACAGTGCGGCTTTCGCTGTAATGGGCATGCCCGATATCAATGGCGATGGCATTCCCGATGCAGTTGCAGGTGCTACAAGTCCGGGCGATACGCCTGGCCGCGTAATTGCCATCAATGGTGCCAACGGCCAACCGCTATGGACCTACAACACTTCCGGAACATCCGTATTTGCCTTAGAAATGCTTGACGACATCAACGAAGATGGTATTCCCGACATTATTGCAGGCAGCTTTAATGGAAACTACTATCTACTGGATGCTGTGAGCGGACAGCCCATAGAACAAGGATATCTGGGAAATAACCTGATTCTGCAGTTTTTCCGCCTGGACGACATCAATGGGGATGGTTATGTTGACATATTGCCAACTAAAAGCGGCAATTCATTCATGGTAATTGACGGTTATACAGGTGATTTTGTTTGGTCGAAAACCATGGCCGACCAGCCCTGGGTTGCCAGCCCCATACATGATATCACCGGAAACGGCCTGCATGATATCGCTGTTGGCACACTGTATCAAAGCAATTTCGTGTATTTCCTTAAAGGTGAAGATGGTACGGAACTTTTTTCAGCCCCTTTTGGAGAAGCTGTGGATGCGCTCAATGTGCAGCCTGATATCACTGGCGACAACTCCTGGGAAATGGTTGCCGGTGGGCGCGAAGGCAAGCTGGTTAGTTTTTCAGGCGGACTGGACACCCCCGTGAATTTGCCTGAATACCAGACAAGGAGCCTATCGCTGAATGGAACAGCCTTCCCCAACCCAACACAAGGGCAAACAAGTATCCACTTTAATCTTCCCGACAAGGGTGAGCTGCAATTGCGGATTTACGATCTGAACGGTTCTGTTGTTTGGCAAAACGCTGCCAAAACCTATCCAAAAGGCGAAAACAACATCACCTGGAACGGAAAAGACTACAACGGAAATCACTTAACACAAGGCATTTATATATTTGAATTGCGATTTGAAGATGCGTATTCACGTGGACGTATCATTTTACTTGATTAATAACTAACATTTTAGATAAATGAAGAAATACCTTTCAAGCCTGTCGATGGCAGCAGTGGCAGTTGCTGTGGCCTTATCCCTTTATTTTGTAAATAAGAAGGAAGACAATAATGGTGTGCAACCAATTTTCCAATCAAAACCGGAAGTGCGGGAGCCAAAAATGGAACCCAATGATTGGTTGGCCAAGCAAAAATTATATCCCAATCCTTCTTTTAGCTACGATCATTACCTGCATGCGCTGCAACAAGCCAATGCCTTGCACAAATCATCCACAATGCGCAATGCAGAATGGGAATTAGCCGGGCCAACCAATATTGGAGGTCGTATAACTGATATCGCCATTCATCCCGATTTTCCAACTACCATGTATATTGGCGCGGCTTCGGGAGGTATTTTTAAAACAGTCAATAACGGCTTTAGTTGGGAGAATGTGTTTACTGATGCCCCTGTGATTTCCATCGGGGCTTTGGCCATTGACCCTGACAACTCCAATGTGCTGTATGCCGGCACCGGCGAAGCCAATGCGTCCAGCTACAGCTTTATTGGCAATGGGGTTTACAAATCGACAGATGCCGGACAAAGTTGGTCGCATATTGGTTTGGAGCAATCGGCTTATGTAGGCCGCATCCTTGTTGACCACAATGACAGCGAACGGGTATTCGTGGCTGCTTGTGGCACACTGTTTACACCCAATGAGATGCGTGGAATTTACCGCTCGAACAATGGCGGTGACGACTGGGAGCAGGTGCTCTTTGTTTCGGATTCAACAGCTGGTGTGGATATTGTGCAACACCCGACAGACCCTGACATTTTGTATGCCGCCATGTGGGAGCGCATGCGTGGAATCACATACAGGCGTTCGCACGGGCAAACATCCGGCATTTACAAGTCGGTTGACGGCGGCGATAATTGGACCTTACAAACGGTTTGCCCGGGGGCAGTCAGAAGGACGCATCGGCGGCCATTGCACAAAACAACCCGGAAATAGTGTATGCATTTATTGACAGGCTTGTAGGCGGCAGTGTTGTGGCCAGCATATACAAAACCACCAATGGCGGCCAAAACTGGACACAAACCAATGACGGAACCCTGTCAGGCATGAACGGCTTGCTTTGGTTGGTATTTTGGCCAGATACGTGTTGATCCTCAAAATGATAACCGCATCTGGGCGGTAGGCGCGTTGACCTGTACCTGCTCTGATAATGGTGGCAATAGCTACACCCAACTGGCGAGCTATACTTCAACCTGAATGAGATTTATGTGAATGCACCATGCCATGTTTATTCATCCCACTGCTGGGCAAATTATTCATGGCAATGACGGCGGAGGCTATACAAAGCAGTGATTATGGCAATAGCTGGTCAAAATCAACAACCTGCCACTTGCACTAGTTCTATGCCATTGAAGTGGACTACCTGAACCCACAAAGGATTTACGGGAGGCACCCAGAACAACACAATACTGTGCACACAGACAGAAATTTGAATGACTGGAGATAACATATTGGTGGAGACGGCTTTTATTCCTTGGTTGATTACACCAATTCAAACATCATCTATGCCGAATCGCAATGGGGCAACTTATACAGGAGCCTGAACGGCGGGAACAATTTTTCCTATATTGCCAATGCCTGGTCGGGCGACCGCACCAACTGGTCATCGCCCTATGTGAAGCACCCCGAAGACCCGCAAACGCTATACTTTGGCACTTACCGTGTTTGGAAAACAACCAATCGCGGCACTTCGTGGAATGCCGTCAGTGGCGACCTGACCCATAGTCTGGCTTCGAGTGGGTTTAGCACCATCACCACACTTGCCATTTCTAAATTAAATGCCAATTATTTACTTGCAGGAACCGATGACGGACGTGTGCACCTGAGCACCATGGGTGGCATTGGCTGGTCAGATATTTCTGACGGGCTTCCACTCAGGTGGATCACAAGGGTGGCTTTTGACCCATTCGACCTGAACACCATTTATGCTACTGTTTCCGGTTTCAGATGGGATGAGCCCCATCCTTATGTATTCCGTTCGACTGATTTGGGACAGAACTGGGAACCCATCAGTAACAATTTGCCTGAGCTTCCTGTAAACGTGATTATAGCTGACCCAGGCCAGCAAAACCGACTATTTGTTGGCACAGATGCCGGTATATTCTACACTGATAATGGTGGCGAAGACTGGGGCAGCCTGATGAATGGCATGGCAAACGTACCTGTTACTGACCTGAAAATTCATCACCCGACACGTACACTTGTGGCTGGCACCTATGGTAATTCCGCATACAGACTCAACCTGGATCTGATTACAAATACTACTAATCCTGTTGCCGATGATGCCATCGTGGTGTTGAAACCACCCTTCCCTAACCCTGTTAGTTCAGGAGGAAATATCAGCCTTGAATACTACCTGCCCAAAAACAGCACTTGCCTGATTCAGGTAACGGATAGCCATGGGCAATTGCTTGCAACCTTATTTTCCGGTCAACAAAATGGGGGTTCCCATCATATTAGCTGGAACCTGAATGACCAGCAAGGCCGCTCCTTGCCGGCAGGTTTGTATGTGGTACATCTGCAATCTGGAAACTCAAAGCAGGAACAGAAACTTATTATCCAATAAATCAGGCGTGTTTTGAGCAATTTTTAAATAGTTTTGCTGCCTGTATGATTCGATCTTAAATGCGTTTATCTATCTCTTTACTCATGGCACTTACCCTTTTGGCCAGCTGCAAGTCGCCTAAACCGCAGCGTGGAAGCATAATTTCCATCAAACAATTTCCTTCTGAATATGTTAATAAACGCCAGGTTGACATTTGGTTACCTGAAGGATATGACCCTAAAGGAAATCAAAAATATGCCGTTCTGTATATGCATGATGGCCAAAACCTGTTTGATACGCGTTATGGATTCAATGGACAGATATGGGCAGCTGACGTAAGCATGCAACAATTGATTGATGCAGGTGAAGTACCACCCGCCATTATCGTTGGCATCTGGAATACGCCTAAACGATTTGAAGAATACCTGCCTGCACCTGCTTACAACGGATTAACTGCCTACCAGCAATACCTTATTAAAGGTGAACGCAGCGGTGTAACGATCAGCAATGAGTACCTGCAATTTATTGTGAAAGAGCTTAAACCCTATATTGACAGTCACTATCCCACCCATATCGGCCCTGAGCATACCTACATAAGCGGGTCGAGCATGGGCGGTTTGATTTCGGCTTACGCCCTGGCAGCCTTTCCCGAAGTGTTTGGCGGTGCTGCCTGCCTGAGCACCCATTGGCCGCTTAGCCTCGAAAGCAACGACACCGCTTTTTCGCGACCGTTTATGCTATACCTTGCCAAAAACCTGCCTGCACCCGGAAGCCACAAAATCTATTTTGATTTTGGCACCGAAACACTGGATGCACGTTATGAATTGCATCAAAATGTGATGGACAGTGTGATGCAATCGATGGGATATGTGCAAGGGATAAACTGGATGACCCGCAAATTTGAAGGCGATGCCCACAATGAAGCTGCCTGGCGTAATCGTTTTGCTGTCCCTTTGCAGTTTTTAATGGGTAAATAGTTAATTTATTTAATGTTAACCATATAAAATGGGATTGGAAATTGAACGTAAATTCCTTGTTAAAGGAAATTTTAACTCTGAAAACAGCCATTCAGAAACGATTGTGCAGGGTTATTTATCGTCCCAGCCTGAGCGCACGGTGCGCATTCGCATCAAGGGCGAGAAAGGCTTTATAACTATAAAAGGTAAAAGCAACAAATCCGGGTTGAGCCGGTTTGAATGGGAAAAGGAAATTGATATCGCTGATGCCAGGGAATTGCTCAAACTATGCGAACCGCATCTCATCAGCAAAACGCGTCATTACATTAAGTTTGGCAATCACACCTTTGAAGTGGATGAGTTTCATGACTTGAATGCAGGCTTGGTGATTGCGGAAATTGAACTTGCTTCGGAAGGTGAATATTTTGAAAAACCGGAATGGCTTGGCGAGGAAGTTTCCGGCAATCCCCTTTACTACAATGCAGCCTTGAAATCCAAGCCATATAAAGACTGGAACCTGGGTTGATAAGCATACCTGAGACAAAATGAAAACAAATCAGCGCTAATGCCAATAAAAACAACGATTTACGGCGATAAATTCAACTCCGCAAGGTGGAGGTTAATGTTAGTCATCCTCTTGATTTTGATGATTTTTTTCCTGCTGCTCAAACCAACTGCTACCGGACAATTTGTTATTCAGGTAAAAGCTATTGCCGCGCTTCCTGATCAACTGGACGAAAGCTCCGGACTGGCTATAACAGCACCAAACAGGCTTTGGTCGCACAATGATTCTGATAACAGAAATGAACTCTTTTGTTTTGACACCACAGGCAATTTATTGAAGCAACTTACAGTGTATAATGCCTTGAACATTGACTGGGAAGACCTGGCCATGGATTCGGAAAAGAACATTTACATCAATGATGCAGGCAACAACAACAACGACCGGCAAGATTTACGCATCTATCGCATCCCCAATCCTGACCTTGTTGAGGGGGATTTTGTTGAAGCCGCAGTCATCGATTTCCACTTTGAAGACCAGGTGGCTTTTCCACCTCCACCAAACAATCATAATTTTGATATTGAAGGTATCATTTGGCGCGAAGGCATGCTGTATTTGTTTACCAAAAACAGGTCTGATCCTTTAAACGGTTACTGCAAAATGTACCGTATGCCAGCCTTAGCCGGTGAGCACACGGCTATGCTGATTGATTCGGTTTATATGGGGAATACAAATGATGAAGCCCGCGTTACGGCGGCAGATTATAATGAATCAACGGGAGAGTTGGCCTTGCTAACCAGAACCAAGGTGGTTATTTTCACCAATTATGAGGGCGATCGCTTTTTTGATGGTCAAAAAACGACATTTTATTTTTCAAGCCCTCAGGGTCAGGTCGAAGCCCTGGTTTTTGCTGGTGGCAGAACGCTTTATATGACAGAAGAAAAAACGAAGTCGAAAAGAGGCAACCTTTATACATTTGAGCTGCCCTTGATTAACGATATAATCGAAAAGGATAAGATTGGTATCATGCTTTACCCAAATCCAACATCAGATTTTCTTACCCTAAACACACACAAAAAACCTTACAAAATTGAGCTTTTTGACAGTGAAGGAACATTCGTTACTAACTTTAACCGCCATTCAACCCAACTAAACCTGAAAGAAATCGCTGCCGGAACTTATATTATGCGATTGAACTTTGGAGACAAAACAATCAGCAAACACATCATCAAGCTTTAATATCAAACACTTAGTATGTGTATATGTTTTAATAAAAATCTTTAGGTCTTAAAAGCAATAATTGTACATTAGTCGGTTAAACCAAACGCTTTTTTCATTCCGAATTATTAAAACTTTTATTAATGCAAAAAAAAATCCTCCTCCCGGCTTTGCTACTGATAGCTATCGTTTTAGGATATATGCCTGATAGATTATCTGCCCAGGAAAACCTGATTCATTTTTGGCTTTTTGATGGTGATTTACCTAACGACACACCTTTAACTGCTATTGAGAGTAGATTTTCAGTAATGGAAAACGGTTTGCTCACTTATCACTCAGCCCTCGAAGGCTACCCTTTTGACGAGGACCACCCAAACTGGCGCAAAGCCTCATTGGAAAGACGCAACGCCCCTACCCCACTCAACTACAGGCCCAACGGAAACAATGGCATTCCATTTGCCCAGGCGAATATGCGGGCCATCCAAATAAAACAGCCTTTTACTGGTGATGGTGGCGAAAACACCTTGTATTTTGATTTGCCCACCTCTGGTTTTGAAAGTATTGTTTTTAGTTTTGCTGCCATTGATGAAGGGGCTGCTGATGCCCTGCTGATTGACTACAATGTGGATGCCTCAGGCACAAGCTGGACAAGCGAAGGACTTTCCCAGACAAGCCTTAACCTGGGTATTTTTTATCAGTTGTATCAAATTGACTTTTCAAGCATCATTGAAACCGGAAATAATCCCCATTTTCGTGTACGCATACGTTTTGCAGGCAGTGATATGGGAGCTGAAGAAGGCAACAGGGTTACATTCAACAATATTGCCTTGGATGGACAGGTGATGAGCGGGGTCAACCTCCCCCCTGAAGTGATTGGTTCTGTTCCATTTCAGAAAATGATCGAAGAGGCTGATGGCTTAACTATTGACCTGCTTACGCTATTTTACGACCCTGAGAACGAGCCGCTTACATTTGGTGCCCAGAGCAGCAACCCCCATCTGGTGAGCACTTCGCTCGATGGAAACTTATTGACAATTAACCCTGTTAAAAGGGGTGACTCACATATTATACTTACTGCCAGCGATGGCCATAATGAAGCCGTTGAAATTGAGTTCAGGGTGCTGGTATATCCCAAGCCACTTGATTTGAGCATATTCAGCAATCCCGACCACTCCTTCAGCTTTGATTATTGGGATCCCAACGAACCGGAATATAGCTATCCTGAGCATATGATATTTCTGCAAAGCGACAAATCCGACCCCAAACAGGACGATCCACTGGAGCATGCCTATTTTATTCCGCATGACGACTACCACGAGGATGATTTCAGTTCCATCGGCTTTCCTTATAACAATAGCAGGCGGTCACGCATCAATGGTCTGGCCGAAGGTGGCATTTCTTTTATCAATACGGGGCGCAGCCGCGATGTGGGAGGCTTGTTGCTGGCCATAGGCATGCCCAACACAAAAAGCCCCAGTTGGGAAATCAAATGGAATGCAGCAACCCCTGCAGCCAATGAGCGCACCTATGCCTTACGGCTGATGTACCGTTACGGCATTGAAGATGAGTTTGCTGACTGGAACCCTGCTGAACCAATGGTTTATCTTTCAGCAGAAAGCGGACATACTGCCGAATTCACCTGGTATCCGCTTTTTGGGGAATTTGTTGATCCATATATCCAACTCCTTTGGAAATACTATCATGTGGAAGGCGACAGTGGCCCAAGGGCCGAAATCCGATTGGACGATATTTCGATCAGATTGTTGGTTGGGATGGATGAGCAGTCTGCCGCACAACCTGTTATTCGTGCTGAAGGCAAAAGTATTGTCATTGAATCAGCTGTAAACGAGATTGTTGACATAAATATTTACAACCTAAGCGGCCAATTGGTTTATGTCCATGCTTTAAATTTGAACCACAAGATGACTATAAACACCGGACTGAATGCAGGAATGTACATTGTAAGCTTAAGAACGGGCAATGGCATCCACACAACCAAGCTTGTTTTAAATTGAGGAATCTTAACATCATTTTAATACGTGAAAGGCTGATTATCCTTTATTTTGCAATCTTTATTATTCCGCTGAACATTGAATAAATATACAATATCAAACACAAGACAAATAAACACTTTCGTTATGAAAAAACTCACTACTTTATTGATGAGCATTACTCTGCTGCTACTAAGCAGTGTGGTGTTTGGGCAGTACTCGGGTACTGGCACCTTTAACAAAATCACAGCAATTGATGACCTAACAGATGGGTATTATGTCATTGCAGAAGCAAATGATGAATATGCTATGAACAATACTCATACCGGGACATTTCTTGACCGAACTGCTATTACTCCGGCAGCCGGTTCACTTTCCGATCCTTCAGTTTCTATTGTTTGGTATATTGAAACCAACGGTAGCGGCAAATCTATTTACAACGAAGAGATCGATAAGTTTGTTTCATACACAGGGTCATCAAACAATATACAAATTTTAGACGCTGTAACTACTGACAATCAACGTTGGACGATTACTTATGGCAATGATGTTTTCACCGTTACAAATCTGGCCATATCCACAAGGATGTTACAATACAATGCCGGTAGTCCAAGATTTGCAGCTTATACGTCAAGTCAAAGGAAATTTAACCTTTATAAATTACAGGATGTTGGCGGCCCAAACCCTCCTTCTATTTCTAACATCACCCAGACCCCTGCCACCGACATCACCTCATCAACCACAGTTTCAGTTTCTTCAGATGTGGTCCAAGGTGATGCAGCGATTGATATAGTTGAACTGCAATGGAATACAGACAATGATTTTGAAACTTTCACCACCATTGCCATGGCAATAGATGATGGCGACACCTATGTCACCAACACCGACATTCCTGCACAGACCAATAGCACAACAGTTTATTACCGCATTTACACTGAAGATGTTGACGCTGAATCAAGAACATCGGCAGTGCAAAGTTATACTGTAAACGATCCGGCTACAACCACCCTGCCCTATGCCGAAGCTTTTGATACTGACCTGGGAGATGCTTACACTTTCAGCGTTTCGGGCGATACCAAAGAATGGATTGCCGCTGATGGTGTAGCCCAGATGAATGGCTTTAATTCCGGCGAGCTGGAGGAAGACTGGCTCATCTTGCCGGGTATG
>JAGYLH010000064.1 GCA_018400955.1 Bacteroidales bacterium | reverse complement strand
ATTTCCATGGCATTCTGGTAATGCACATTGTCATCTGCACTGCCGTGAACGAGCAGGTAATCGCCTTGCAGCTTGTCCACAAAATTGATAGGTGAATTGTTGTCATAGCCATCCTGATTTTCCTGTGGTGTGCGCATATAACGCTCGGTATAGATGTTGTCGTAAAAACGCCAGCTTGTAACCGGTGCCACAGCGATGGCCGATTTAAAATGATCGGCCCCCTTGGTGATGGCCAGGCTCGACATATAACCTCCATAGCTCCAGCCAAATATGCCAATTCGGTTGTCATCCACATAATCAAGTTGCGACAGGTAGCGGGCCGTGATGATCATATCCTCCGTTTCGTACTTGCCCAACTCCAGATAGGTCATCTTTTTGAATTCCTGGCCACGGGCTCCTGTACCCCGGTTGTCAACAGATACAACGATGATGCCTTTTTGTGCCAGCATCTGAAACCAGAAATAGTTCGACCAACCCCATGAATTGTTCACGGTTTGCGAGCCGGGTCCTCCATAAACATACACCAAAACCGGGTATTTTTTTTCGGGATCAAAATCGGGGGGCAATATGCGGTAGGCATTCAGATGTACCTGCTGTCCGTTTGGCAAAATAATTTCAGGATCAGTAATTTCGAAGAATTCCAGTGGCGACAAATTGTATGCCTGCATCCTTTCCTTGAATGCCTGGTTGTCTTTCAAAACACGAAGTTGCTTGCCATCAGCCTGGTGTACGCTGAAAATATGGGGGCTGCTGGCGGTGGTATTCGTATTGACAAAGTACTGAAAATCGCTGCTAAAACGGGCCGAATTGTGGCCACTTGCATATAATAATTGTTTCTTTTTGCCTTTCAGGCTTTGGCTGTAGATATGCCTTTCCATGGGGGAAACTTCGGCACTTTGGTAATAAACTTGCTGGCTTTTCGCGTCATAGCCATAAAAGGAAGTGACATCCCATTCGCCTTGTGTCAGCTGTTTTTTTAGTTTGCCATACATGGTGTGCAGATATAAGTGGTTGTAGCCATCCTTTTCGCTGCTGATGATAAAATGTTTGTTGTCGGGAAGAAAATGCAAATCGTCTGTAATGTCGATAAAGTAGTCATTGGTTTCTTCATACAAAAGGCTGGTTTGACCTGTGGCGGCATCTGCCAGCAGAATTTCGAGTTGGTTCTGATGCCTGTTCATGCGCTGAACTGCCAACTTATTGGCATCTTCCGTCCATTTCATGCGTGGAATGTAAATATCCGTTTCGGTCCCAATATCAACCTGTATATTGGTACCTTCATCCAGCTTGTGAATATGAATGGACACAAGGGCATTGTCTTCTCCTGTTTTGGGGTAGCGATAGCGGTACCATTCGGGATAGAGACCGGTATAAAATTCTATCTGCCATTCTTTTACATCAGACTCATCAAAGCGGTAAAAGGCAATTTTTTTATTATCGGGCGACCAGAAGAAGGCTTTGGTGAAACCGAATTCCTCTTCATAAACCCAATCGGTGGTACCGTTAATAATTTCATTTACAACACCATCAGTAGTGATTTGTTTTTCGGTGCCTTCTGCCAGGTTTTTGACAAAAATATTGTTTCCGCGTACAAAAGCAATCATGCTCCCATCAGGCGAAAAGGTGGCAAGGCGTTGTTTACCACCTTCGGAAAGCGGGCTTAATTGTTTTTCAACTAAGTCATAAACAAAAAAGTTCGACATGGTAGAATGCCTGTAAATGCTTTCGGTTTCGGTTGGGATAAGCATTTTGGTTTCGTCAGGGCTGAGCGAATAGCCACTCAAACGAAGTGGCTCTTCAGCATCTTTAGGCAAAAGCTCCTTGCGATATACCAGCGTTTTGATATGCTCACCACTTTTATAACTATACACATTGATCGCTGTATCAGTAATTACGGCGTAGGATTCTCCGTCTTTCAGCGGGTTCATGCCTTGCACCATTTCGGGAAAGAATTTGCCACTCAGCCAAATATCTTCAAGGCTAATGTTTTGTTTTTCTTCCTGTGCTAAGGCGAGAAACGGCAGTAGCAAGGCAACGGCCAGTGATATCAAGGGTTTATTCATTATGAATGGTTTTAATTTGGCTGCCAAAAATACGGAATTTTTGCTTTATGATTGCGGTCAACCGGCATTTGTAAACCACTATCTATTGCTTTGCCCATTCCTAAAAATCCCTACCTTTGCACCCTCAAAAATAATTAGCAAATACTATGTTTGAAGGTTTAAGCGAAAAACTCGAACGATCGTTCAAAATACTTAAGGGCCAGGGGTATATCACCGAAATTAATGTGGCCGATACCTTAAAGGAAGTCCGCAAGGCCTTGCTGGATGCCGACGTAAGTTTTAAAATTGCCAAGGATTTTACCAATACGGTTAAGGAAAGGGCGCTGGGCGAAAAAATCCTGACGTCTGTCAAACCCGGGCAGTTAATGGTGAAACTTGTTCATGATGAGCTCGTTGCATTGATGGGTGGTGAGCATGAAGAGCTGAATGTAAAGGCCAATCCTGCCATTATTCTGATTGCCGGTTTGCAAGGCTCGGGTAAAACAACCTTTTCGGCTAAGCTGGCCCATTATTTGAAAAAGAAAAAAGGCAAGCAGCCTTTGCTTGTCGCTTGCGACGTGTACCGCCCTGCTGCCATCAACCAATTGAAGGTGTTAGGCGAACAGGTTGAGGTGGGCGTTTACACCGAAGAAGATAACAAAGACCCTGTCTCAATTGCCAAAAATGCCATCAAGCGGGCGAAGGAAATGGGTCAGAATGTGGTGATCATCGATACCGCCGGACGACTGGCTATTGATGAGCTGATGATGAAAGAGATTGCTGCCGTAAAATCAGCTGTGAACCCACACGAAATTCTTTTTGTTGTAGATGCTATGACCGGGCAGGATGCTGTGAACACGGCCAAAGCATTCAACGACCGCCTGGATTATAATGGCGTGGTGCTTACCAAGCTCGATGGCGACACTCGCGGTGGGGCTGCCCTGACGGTTCGTTCGGTGGTGGACAAACCCATTAAGTTTGTCGGTATTGGCGAAAAAATGGATGCATTGGATGTGTTCTATCCCAAGCGAATGGCTGACAGGATTTTGGGCATGGGTGACATTGTTTCGCTTGTTGAACGTGCGCAGGAGCAGTTTGATGAGGAGGATGCCCGCAGGTTGCAAAAAAAGATTGCCAAGAACGAATTCAACTTCAACGACTTCCTCAAGCAAATTCAGCAGATCAAAAAGATGGGCAACATCAAAGATTTGGCAAGTATGATACCGGGAATGGGGAAAGCGATGAAGGACACCGACCTGGACGATGACGCTTTTAAAGGCGTGGAGGCGATAATTCACTCCATGACACCGGCAGAGCGTGAAAACCCTAAATTGCTGAATGGCAGCAGAAGGCGTCGCATTGCCGATGGTAGTGGTACCGATATTGTTGAGGTGAACCGACTTGTGAAGCAATTTGATGAAACCTCAAAGATGATGCGCATGATGACTACCGGCGGTGGCCGTAAAATGGGCAGGATGATGCAGCAGATGAAACAAATGAAACGATAACTTTAATAAACTTTTAACAAAGAATGTCCGATAAAATTATTGACGGCAAAGCCATTGCAGCAACCATAAAATTAGAAATTGCCAAAGAAGTTGCCGCCATGATCGACGCAGATATCAAAGCACCCCATTTGGCTGCTGTTATCGTTGGTGATGATGCCGCAAGCCAAACCTATGTTGCTTCAAAAGAGAGAGCAAGCACCCAGGTAGGCATTACTTCTTCCGTTTACCGTCTGCCCGCAAATTGCAGCGAAACACAACTGCTCGAAACCATCGATTTCATCAACAATGACCCCGAAGTGGATGGTTTTATTGTGCAACTGCCGCTGCCCGCCCATATTGATTCAAACCGCGTGATTGAGCGCATCGATCCCGACAAGGATGTTGACGGTTTCCATCCTTATAATATTGGGCGCATGCAATTGGGTTTGCCAACCTACTTGCCTGCAACGCCTTATGGTATTATGGAATTGCTTAAGCGCAGCCAGGTTGAGGTCAGGGGCAAGCATGTGGTGGTTTTGGGACGTTCCAATATTGTAGGCACACCAATGAGCGTTTTGCTTTCGCGAAAGGCAGAAAACGCGGATGCCACTGTTACCCTTTGCCACAGCCGCACAGCCGATATACCAGCCTTAACCCGCCAGGCTGATATACTGATTGCGGCTATTGGACAACAGGAATTTGTAAAGGCCGATATGGTAAAAGAAGGCGCTGTGGTGATTGATGTAGGCATACACCGGGTGGCTGATCCTTCATCACCTAAAGGATACCGCCTTACCGGCGATGTGGATTATGAGGCCGTTTCAAAAAAAGCTTCAAAAATCACACCCGTTCCCGGTGGGGTAGGCCCTATGACCATCGTGTCCCTCTTGCAGAACACCCTTCTCGCGGCTAAAAAGAAAATGATATGAAAATGAGATTTTTAATCTATCTGTTCTGCTTTACAATTTGTTTTCAAACCGCGATCATACAAGCGCAAAAGCAAGGCTGTACCGATCCGCATGCCACCAACTTCGATCTTTATGCTGTTGAAAATGATGGTTCGTGCAAATACAGGCCTGTTATTTTAACACCGCCTTTTGCTTTTGAATTACCCCATGAAGTTCGCGAGACCTCAGGCTTGGTTTTTCACAACAATTTGCTTTGGACACACAACGACAGCAACCACCTGCCCATTCTTTATGCCCTGGATACAACGACTGCTGCTGTGGTTCAGCGAGTGGAAATAGCCAATGGAAGCAATGTGGATTGGGAAGAAATTACCAAAGATGAAACTTATCTGTATATAGGCGATTTTGGAAACAATGCCGGGGCCCGCAAGGATTTGCGCATTTACCGGTTGCGCCTGGATCAATTGCCCGAAACTGGCGATGCTTCCATACAGGCTGAAATCATTGATTTTTCGTATCCTGATCAAACAGATTTTAGCCGAAGCCGAACCCATAATTTCGACTGCGAGGCATTTATTGCTTTTAATGGCCATTTGTATCTTTTCACTAAAAACAGAGGCGACCAGCAAACAAAACTATACCGACTGCCAGCTGAGCCCGGCACTTATGTAGCGGAATTTACGGATGTTTTTGATTCCAAAGGTTTGATAACCGCTTCGGCCTACAATGCCGAACACAACGAAATAACTTTAATAGGATATGTCAATCAGATATGGACACCTTTTATGTGGCTGCTTTATGATTTTGAAGGGGACGATTTTTTTGGCGGAAATAAAAGACGGATTGATTTGATCAACCTTGTCACCACCCAAACCGAAGGAGTTTGTTACCTTGATGGTAAAAATCTGCTTATCTCATCTGAAGAGAGCAAGACATTTTCGGCCAGGGTATTTCATTTTAATACAGCACCTTATACTGACCATCCTGGTAGTAATTCACTAAGTTTTGCCGGTAAATCGCATTTAGCCATTATTTACGATTCATTGAACCAAAAGCAACTGCAATTGCACTTTAACAATGCACGAAAGGAAGATGCGCGTATAGATGTTTTAGACGATATAGGTCAAATTGTGCATAGAGAGCATGTGAAGTTCAAAAAACGCAGTGACTCCTGGGTCATGATCAATCTGGAACACTTACCGTCAGGCAAATATGAAGTGGTGTTTATGAATCCGAAGCAAACCCTCTCAATTCCATTTGAATTGCCATGATAACAAGTAATAAGCTTTTCGAAGGTGGGCGCAAGCTTCCGCTGATGGAGGAATTCTATACCATTCAGGGTGAAGGTCACAATATGGGCAGCGCAGCTTATTTTATCCGTATTGGCGGTTGCGATGTGGGCTGTCATTGGTGCGACACCAAGCCCTCCTGGGATGCTACCCATTTTCCGCCGACTTCGGCTGACAAAATAGCGGAGAGGGCTTCTGCTTTTCCGGCCAAAACAGTGGTTGTGACAGGCGGCGAACCATCCCTTTACCCTTTGGATTATTTCACTGCTAAGATGAAATCGCTTGGTATTAGAACAATGGTTGAAACATCCGGGGCGCATCCTTTAACGGGCGATTGGGACTGGATTTGCCTCTCGCCGAAAAAGTTTTCACCTCCGCGCAAAGCCATTTACAATAATGCCCATGAATTGAAAGTTGTAATAGAAAAAGAAGCAGATTTGGAATGGGCCGAGCAAAATGCTGAACTTGTAAATCCAAAATGTTTGCTTTATTTGCAACCTGAATGGAGTGTTTCGGAAAAAATAATGCCCCTGCTTACCGACTATGTGATGCAACATCCGCAATGGCGCATCAGCCTGCAGAGCCACAAGTATATGCATATCCCTTGATGCGCCTGCTTGCAAGCTTGCTTTTGTTTGTTTTGGCGATGTCCGCTCAGGCACAGTTTACAGGTGTTGATCTCAGCACCAGTTCCAAGCGTGCTATCAGGCACTACCATAAAGCTGAATCAGCTTATTTGGCAGGCAACTTTAAACGGGCTGCCGAATGACGAAAAGCAACCGGGCGGATAATGATTTTGTGGAAGCCGGTTATTGGCCGGCGATGTTTATACTGAGCAATAGTAAAAATTTGCAGGCAAAGGCTTTTAATGCTATTCGCATTGAACCCGAATTATTTACACCAGCGCACTATATTGTAGCTCGCCTGGCTTGGGAAGCCAGGATTATAGAGACTGATTGACTATGCCCAACGATTTTTAACTTTTGGTTCCACCAACAGTGTAGCCAAGCCATTGATGTGCGCGATCGGCCCAATTTCCCAATGGTATGGACAACCAGTCCCTTTCGAACCCGTAAAAATCTTGGTTCGGAGTAAATGTCCGCTGAACATCATCAATGCCATAAGACTGGACGATAGTTTGCTGTTTTATACCAGAAGGTTTAAACCTGCTGATTTTGAACGGCATGGCCGTTACAACGAAAAACTTTTTGTGTGAGCAAGCGTAATGAAACCGGCTGGGGTGCTGCTGCTGATACCGTCGATTGGCCGCATACCACAATATTGAAATTTAGGTTTCCATTTCGGCCGATGGAACCGCCATGTTTTCACCGCCTGTGGATAGCTGATGGGTATGGCGGTTGCGACCTGTATGTTTATGTATTTCAATAATGGGAAGTGGAATAGTCCGCGAGCACGGGGGCGGCCTCGGATTTGGCCAGTGGGAATCTGCTTGGCTTCTTCCGGCTGACGGCAATGGTGTATTTTGCAAGCCAACGGGTGGAGGGCGGGGATCGGATAATCTGGACGAGCCTGAAGCTGGATAACGGAAGCTGGAGCAAACCAATTAATCTAGAGTACTATCAACACACCGAGTGGCAATGAGATGGCCCGTATATCCATCTGATGACCAAACGCTCTATTTTTCGTCCAATGGCCACATATCGGTTTGGGGGCAGTGTGTCTGTTTGTCAGCCGCAAGAGGATGAAGCAGGGCGCTGGCAGCAACTTAATTTGGGCTATCCGATAAATACCCCGACGATGAGGTAATATCGCGCTAAATTCATCAGGCGATAAAACATAAATCGGCCATTCGCAAAAGCTAGCGGTTTTGATATATGTTTTACGATTTACCGCAGCGTTTGTCTTCACGGTTTCCTATTGCTCTTCCTTGTAACTGACAAGCACAACGGAAAGGCGCTTCAGGCAGATTTGAATTTAGCAGTCTGGCTTCGGGTGAAAAGGTTCATTCAGGCGTTTCAAATTTGCCTGAAGGCAGCATTCTTAAAAGCCTTCCACCAGGAAAGGATTATGCCTTGCACATTAGTAAACCTGGGTATCTTTTTTATTCTGAGCATTTTCGGTTGACAGAAGCTACTGAAAGCAGGCCCTTTATAATAGAGGCAGCATTGCAGGCACTGGAAAAAGGTAGTTTGATAGTGCTGCGCAATGTGTTTTTCGATACGGATAAAGATGTTTTAAAGCCGACTTCTTATAATGAGTTAAATCGGATTGCTAAGTTTCTTGACAAGCACCGGGGGCTTGTGGTTGAACTTGGAGGCCATACCGATAATACCGGATCAGCTGACTACAATATTGATTTATCCCTAAGACGTGCTGCAGCAGTGCAAACTTATCTTGTGCAAAAAGGAATTGATACATCGCGATTGAAAGTGAAAGGCTATGGTCCGGATAAGCCAATAGCTGATAATCAAACAGAAGCCGGTAAAGCCCTTAACCGTCGTACCGAATTGCTTATTCTTGAGAACCAACCTCAATGAGTCCCTTGGTAAACGACTAAGCTTAACAAATCCATAATGTTAGCTTATTGTATCCACAAACATTATTTCCCATTAACTTAACAATAGGCTAACAAGGCCTTCCATTTATTGTGTTTTATTTGTATTCAATCAAATAAACCACCACAGCCATGAAAAAAATGGGCCGGCCCGTTGACGTAGTCGTTATTTCGGATGTGCATTTGGGCACAAGGGGATGCCGGGCCGAGGAGCTTTTGCAGTATTTAAAAAGTATTCAACCGGGCATGTTAATTCTTAACGGCGATATCATTGATGGTTGGCAGTTTAAGAAAAAATACTGGCCAAGTAAGCATATGAAGGTGATTAAACAAATTATCGGCATGGCTGTGCGCGAAACAGAAGTGTTCTATATTACCGGAAACCATGATGAAATGCTGAGGAAATTTGCAGGATTGCGCATGGGTTCATTGCAGATCGTAAACCAATTGGTGTTGGAGCTGAGTGGTAAGAAAACATGGTTTTTTCATGGGGATGTATTCGATGTGATCATGCAGCATTCGCCCTGGCTGGCCAGGATTGGTGCAATAGGTTATGATACTTTAATCAGCCTTAATGTTATCGTAAACCGCATCAGCCGTTTTTTTGGAAAAGGCAATGTGTCGCTCTCAAAAAGAATCAAGGGAAATGTAAAAACAGCTGTTAAATTCATCAATGATTTTGAGAAAACCGCGGCCAGGCTTGCAGCGCAAAAAGGCTATGATGCCATTGTATGCGGACATATCCATCAACCTGAAATGAAGTTTATTGAAAGTGAAGGAAGCCATATTCAGTATCTCAATTCGGGTGATTGGATAGAGAACCTGACTGCTTTAGAATTCTTTCAGGGAAAGTGGTCGCTATATGAACACAAAAATGATGAGTTAATGAAACAAAATCCAAAAATAAATGGCAGTACTGAGCCAGCTTTCGAAGAAATGCGCAACAAGGAAGTTTTTAAACTAATGCTCAAAGATTTTCAATAATTAAAGGGCATAAGCCATACCAAATGAAGATACTCTATGCATTACAAGGGACCGGAAATGGGCACATCAGCCGTGCACGCGACATACTTCCTTTGCTGCTTAAATATGGCAAAGTTGACGTAGCTGTGAGCGGTAGCCAAAATGAAATTGAAACAGGAATTACTATAAAATACCATCGGAAAGGGCTTGGATTTGTTTTTGGTAAAAGGGGGGGTATCGCTATGTGGCCGAGCATTAGCCAGGCGAGCCTGACCCGTTTGATGCAGGAAGTTTACCATTTTCCCGTTCAAGCTTACGACTTGGTTATAAATGATTTTGAACCCGTTACTGCATGGGCTTGCCAAATCAGAAAAGTGCCTTGCATTGCTTTGGGGCATCAGGCTGCTTTGAGTATGAAAAATGTGCCATTACCAAAAATCAATGACCCACTTGGGAAGTTAATCATACAACACTATGCCCCGGCCCAAGCATCGGTGGGCTATCATTTCGATTCCTATAATACGGATGTGTTTTCACCAGTAATTCGTTCAGGGATAAGAAGTTTGAGAACTGAGACCAGATCACACTACACTGTTTACCTGCCTGCATATGACGCTTTTTATATTGCTTCGCTTTTGGCGCAAATTAAGGGCGTTAAGTGGCAGATTTTTTCAAAACGGAATCTTAAAGCACGTATAAATGCCTCGGTAACCATTGAGCCCATTCATGCCGAACACTTTGCCCAGAGCCTATCTGCAAGTGCTGGGGTGCTCTGTGGTGCCGGCTTTGAAACACCGGCAGAAGCTTTGTTTTTAGGTAAGAAATTGCTCGTAATTCCAATGGCCGGACAATATGAACAGCAATGCAATGCCTATGCACTGATGCAGTTGGGCGTGCCTGTAATACGTAAGCTGACTGATGATTCCATTGCTGAACTTAGGAATTGGGTTGCTTCTGATAAGAATGTTCTGGTGAAATGGGAAGATACTACAGCCCAGAGCATTGAGCGGGTGTTTAAGAAGTTTGATCAGTTGGAAGGAACACTTCAAACTATTAACCACCAAATATAATATGCTTAAGAAAATGGAAGACATATTCTCCTGAACCGATTTTCTTAGATAAATAATTTGTTATCCCAAAACGGAACGATTTTATCCCACTACGGGAACTTTTTCAATTCATTGGCTACGTAAAATTCATTTTAACAAGCTGTTAAGCAAAGTTTAAAACTGGCATATGTTTTGTCTTATAAATGGTGCCCCTTAATAGTCAAGGTTCGCAGCCATGCCAATGACTTACTTTTTAAAATTATTCTCTGCTATTAAGTACGCCCTTCAAGAGTATGATGGGTTAATATTTTTTGGTCGTGCCGATGGTACTGGCGACTGGAGCTTTATAACTGAACGTGCCGCTTCCAGCCCATCATGGGTGGTATATCAATTACCCAACTCATTTTTGATTGCATTCATTGGTGTTTCCATAGTAGCACTCATAGCAATTGTAGTGATTGTTCGTCAGTACAAGCTTATTCAAAGAATGAAGAAGCTGGTATTGACAAAGCATGCTACCATTTCTGAGCAAAATGAGAAAATGGAAACAACTTTTAACGAAATGAAAACCTTAAAAGAGAATGCCGAAACTGCCAACAGATCCAAATCGATGTTTTTGGCTAATATGAGCCATGAAATCCGTACGCCTCTCAATGGCATTCTTGGATTGCTGAGCTTCTTACGCAAGCGCGTTCAAACTGATGAGCAACTGGAACTTATGCAGGAAATTGAAGGGCTCACCCAAAACCTGATGGGGATTATCAATGATCTGTTGGATTATTCCAAAATTGAGTCTGATATGCTTTACCTTGATGAGGTTAACTTCAACCTGATTAACGAAATGTCGGAAGTTCTTGCTATTTATCGCAGGTCGGCTCAGGAAAAGCACATCCAATTGGTATCAACAGTGGATGAAAAAATCCCTGTTTACGTCAAGGGAGATCCTGTGCGATTGAAGCAGGTAATTGGAAATATTCTGGGCAATGCTGTTAAATTTACTGATAAGGGCAGCATCAGGGTATCATCAGATTTGGTTAGTGATGGCAGCGAATATGCTACTATAAAATTTCGAATTACCGACACGGGAAGGGGTATTGATGAGATTGAACAAAGCAGGATATGGTCAGTATTTCACCTTGGCGATGAGAGCTATACCCGGCAGCATGGTGGCGCAGGGCTGGGACTAACTATTTCGCGTAAGCTTGTTTCCCTAATGAAAGGAACCATTGGGGTGAACAGTCGCCTGGGCGAAGGGTCAAGTTTTTGGTTTACTGTTAGCCTCAAGCATGGTGTGGAGCCAAACCTGCTGAACATCAGGAATTACAAGAAAATCTTACTTGTTGAAGATAACCTTATCAACCAAAAAGTAGCTTGCAATAGCTTGAAGAGTCTCGGTTTTGAGGTGGACCTTGCTGAAAACGGGCAGGTTGCGGTGGATAAATTCAGGAACAATAAATATGATTTGATTCTGATGGATATTCAAATGCCAGTAATGGATGGAATTACAGCAGCCAAAACCATTCGTAAAATCGAAAGGGAAGAGATGCAGGTTACAAAACCCATTCATATTATTGCCATCACAGCCAATTCGATGAAAGATGACCGCATGAAGTGCCTCGAAGCCGGAATGGATGATTACCTGAGCAAACCTTTCAACCTGGATAAATTCCCAATGATAATCAGCCAATCGCAGGATGCAGCGAATGGCAACCATTAAAACACCGATTATCAGATATCGGTGTTGGTAACCAACATATAGTATTCCTTTTCCAACGGCAAGTATCCCTGCTCATAAACGAAATGATACACCCGCCCATCTTTGGTTGTGTAGGTGTTGGTGAAATACTTGAAATTGAATCCCAGTTTATCCAATTGTGATTTCCGCACAGTGGTTTTTCCATCCGGGTTCAATTGTTCCAGAATTCCTCTATTTCGCTTCAATTGGTTGTTGATGTTCCGCACAAAATTAATATTCCCTTTATGCTGGCTGTGGTAATGGTTGTTGCGGCACGAATCATTACAGAATTTTTTGTCGGCGCGGCCAATAAGTGGTTCGCCACACGAAAGGCATAATCGTTCCATATTGATGTTTTTAGCACCTTAAAATTAGCCTTTTTCCCAAAACAAAAAAGCCCATACACAAATTGGTATGGGCTTTTTTTAAAAATCCTATTAATAGAGCTAATGTTACTTGACGATCAATCTTTCGGTTGTTCGCTTTTCACCGGTCTGTATCTCGATGATATACAATCCATTATTAAAATTGTTAAGCATTATCGGACGGTTGTTGTTAACAGATTGCTGTTCCATCACAAGGCGGCCGTTCATATCGAAGATGCGGATGTTTGTTGGCTCCTTGGCATCAATCCATATCCTGTCGGAGGCAGGATTGGGGTAAATTTTCACAGTGCTTTCTTTCGTTTCACCCAAACTGGTAAACAGCAATACCTCAAATGCATTTTCCAATGGGGCACATTCTGAAATGCCAAGTATGTATGTGCCAACTTGCTGATCTGACGGTATATCAAGAGAAACGGAGAGCTCCGTATTGCTGACAACGCTGAATGAGGCAACCTCGAGCAGTATTGGCAAAGATTCGCTGGTATAAAATTGAACTTCTGCAGGCGGATCGCTTAACCATTGCGTATCGTCCGCAGTGATCGTCAGTTCCAGCGATTCGCCTTGTTCTCCTTCGTTAGGCACTACCGATAGGATTTGTGGTACTTTAGTAATGGTAAACGCCGAAGCCAACACAAGATCGTCCACTAAAAGATCATAAGAACCTGGAAGTGCATCCCATGCAAAATCAAATACTGCTTCGATGGTAGTTGCGCTTGTTGCTGTAGCACTCCACGACGCGATAACAACCGATGTATTGGCTGTATTGCGCAGACGCACATCGGGTGTTGTGCCCGACCATGAGGTGTTTTGTCCGGTAATGGTGAGCAGTTGTGAATCGCCTTGTTTGGCAGTATTGGGGTCCACACTGAGCAATGAAGGTGGCTGTGCAGCATTTACAAAAAGTGTTGAGGTGTAAATTACATCACCAGAGGTGTTTCCGTTGCCATTGGCTGCATTAAAAGCAGCATAAAACCTGATTTGGCCGATGTCGGTTCCAGGAGCTGTCCAGTTTGCTGACCAACTACTCGAATTGCCCGAAACAGTTGTGCCATTAAAAGTATGGGTAACGGCATTTCCTTGGTTTATAAGTTTTGTGCGTGGGGCATCTGTTATGGCGAATGTTCCTACTTTGCCACCTGAAGTGTTTTCTGCTGTTAGTTCAAAACCAAAACTGCCTACACCTGAGTGTGTGCCAGTAGCAGTTATCTGATAGGTTTCGCCCGGCACATAGCCTGAGGGCGGAATATTTGAAGTGATCCAGCCTGAGGTGGCGTTGGCTGTGCCCGAATGGCATTGTACACACGTTGCACCGCCATCTCCAGGGCTTCCTGATTTGCCGCCTGGACTACCTGAACTATTGGCATACAATATGATAGCCAACGGAATAAAGAATACGAAAGGAATTTTGTAAATAGGTTTCATGGTCATTAGATTTTTGTGTTACGCACTATTTAGAATAGATCTAAGTGCAAAAGTATAAATCTATTGGAAACAGCCCACAATTTTTTTAACTTATTTACAGATACTTAATGATGAAATAATGAAACGATCAATGAAGTTCTTCGCGAATAGGTTCACCGAATTCGTAATAAACAGTTTTTTCGATGCTGCCGTCAGGATAGTAATGCACTTGCGGGCCATGCAGTAAATTGTTTTTATAGTGAATGTTTCTTTGAAGCTTACCATTTGGATACCAGGCTTTTTGGGTGCCATTTCCGTAAGAGTAATCACCACGGCCTATCACGAATCCGGCGGCATCATAGAACAACCAAATACCGTGAAAAAGTCCATTTGCATATTCGCCCTCAATCATGGGGTTGCCATCGCTGTGAAAACGAAAATGCAATCCGTGAAGGGTGTCGTTATTGTAATTGTCAACAGCTATTCGGTTTCCACTGAAATCGTATTGGACAAAGGTACTGTCGCGCAGGTTGTTCTTATACCAAGCCTCCGACTCAAGCTTTCCGTTTTCGTGGTAACGCAGCATTTTTCCATTCAATTGATTTTGAGTATAAAAAGCCTCTTGTTGCAGTTGCCCCGAAGCGTAATACCAACGTGCAACTCCTTCCAGTTCACCTTTTTTGTTATAGTTCAGATGGGATTGGATATTCCCGTTTTCCCAATAGGTTTTTGTCCCTTGGTTGCTACAGGCCATTAAGGCAACGAAAAGGGCAATGAGTAAAATCAGATGCGGTTGCTTGCCTACCATATGTTTGTTTGCCGGCCAGGATTTTTCAGGTCAAAATAGGTATTGATAAGTGGTGCCAACTGATGGTTTTGATAGCGATATATATTCCAAAACCCATTTTCCAGGCCCGATGCCTCATCTTTGCGCTGGAAATGGAAACGTGTCTGGCTTAACTGCGGGTAAAAATGGGGCAGGCAATCAAGCATTCCATCCCCATAGCGCAGCAAGGCTTGCAAAAAGTACCAGCCAATATCGAAGCCTTCAAAAGCATAGGTGCCCGGTTCGGTATCATACTTCATACGATACTTGTAGATAAACTTTTCTGATTGAAGTGTATTGTAATCGATATGGCCGGGCACGAGATGATGCATTTGCAACTTTAGCAGGCTTTCGGTAAACAGGTTGTCGAAGTTCTTCCAGTTGGGAAGTCCGACCATTTTTATACTGAAAGTGTCAGCTACCTGATTCAACTTGTTCACCAACTCCATAGCAAACACATTGTCATCAGAAATAGCGATAATCACATTATCCCGTACAGCCGAAGCATGCCGACTGAATTCGCGCACACTATCATTGGTATAGACAAACTCAGTAACCGGATTTTCAAAAATAGTGGCCTCATAAAGAGTTTCTTCCAATTGGGCTGTCGATAATTCAGCACCTTCAACCCGGATGGATGGAATCATTACGTTCAGGTCCTCATATCCCCTTGAGCGCTTGTTGGCCAACTCAAAAATTCTTTGATTGGCAATGGGAACCACGGGGTTAAGATGCTTCTCAATGGCCTGACGCATCATGCTGCTCTGCTCCTGATTGGTCCAGCTTTGGGCCCTGTAAATAAACACCTTAGCTTCAGGATATTGTTCGGAAATAAGCCTGGCTACCTGATCGTACTGGCTATCAGGTGTTGGTTTTACTTTTATGACGTTTGGAAATCCTTCTATGATTTCTGAACGTTGCGCCAATGGATTCACAATGGGGATATTGTGCTCGCGGGCAAATCGCGATACTACTTCAAAACCTTGGTTGAAGAAGGGGCCTATGATGAGGTCGGTGCTGCGAAGTTTCGGATCGCTCAGGGCCTGGGCAACCTCGTCCATTGATTGCTCAACATCATACACATACAAATCGAGCTTTAAGTCTTCAGTAGCCATAAGCGAATCCACAGCCATCAAAAAACCCTCGTAAAATTGCAGGAAAGAAAAGGGGCGTTCAC
Organism: Bacteroidales bacterium; assembly: GCA_018400955.1. Taxonomy (GTDB): domain Bacteria; phylum Bacteroidota; class Bacteroidia; order Bacteroidales; family F082; genus CALAZZ01. The sequence goes on along the minus strand of JAGYLH010000064.1, from coordinate 4,624 downwards.
CAAGTAATTGGTCTGGTTGGGATAAGTAGTTAAATTGCAACTTTTCTGCTTCATCAAGATAAAAAGGGACCATCAGGGCCACTCTGAACATGCGGTTTGCATGGGCAGGATAATCAGGACAAGAAATTATTTTTTCAGGAATTTGCTCAATAAAATGAGGTTCCTCAATTAAAACTGTATCCACTTGTGTGGGCATAGGCGCAAAAACTGTCAGGTGATCAGCGATGGGTATGCGCACTTTTTGGCCGGGATATACCCTGCGCCCGGCTGCCGGATTGAAATAATAAAATCTGTCGCGGCTGATTTCATAATTGCGCGAAAGCCTTCTCACAGTGCTGCGGCTTTCTATCTCGTATTCAAAATAGGGGCTGGTTATTTTTTTTTTTGGGACCAAGATTTTTTGTCCTACAGAAAGTCGTTCGGTAAGTCCCGGATTTATTTCCTGAAGCTCACCTATGCTAACAGCATAATCTCTCGAAATCCGGTAGAGTGTTTCGCCTTTGCTTACCGTATGTGTTATCAATTCGCCCTCTTGTTTGGGCTGGGTGCTTTGGGGGCTATCTGCTTTTTGTGGCACCCTAAGCACTTGTCCTACAGACAGCATTTTACTGATGCCGGGGTTCATGCCCATGAGCTGATCTACAGTCAGTTCATACTGGCGGGCAATTGAAAACAGTGTTTCTTGTGGTTTAACGGCATGCTGGCCATAGCCTTCGCCGGCAGAGGATACGGGCAAACTGGCTGTTTGCTGCTCTGCATCGGCCAAGGCGAAATGGCTGATTATCTCCACACTTGATTCTTCAGCCATTGCCGCTGTTGGAGGTGAGGTAGAAATGCCAGTGCTGCGACCGGTGGATTGCGTTTGTGTTTGGTTTTGTGTTGATTGAGTAGGTTGTTGTTGCCGGGTATTGCTACTTTGGCTAGTTTGCCCTTGGCTGGTGGGGGTCTTTACAGGAGGGTTTGCGAAGGGATCAAATGTACTTCGTTGTTCGCGGATTTTAGGCTCTGCTTGAGGCTCTTTCGGAGCAATTGGCACAACAACATATTCCCCTTCAAGAATGGGTTCACTTAGTGTAGGGTTAGCGGAACGGATCTGGTTTACGGGAACCATATAAATATTGGCAATATAATTGAAGGTTTCGCTTTTTCCGGTAACGTGGTAGATATAATCATAGCGGTCAGCTATGGCAGGAGGTGTTTCTTGGGGCTGTTCCTGTTGCACAACAGGGGCAGGGCTTTGGTCAGTAACCGGAACACGCAACACCTGGTTTACGCGCAAGCCGCGCCGGGCATCCGGGTTGGACATCAGTAAATTTTCCACTGTAACTTTATATGCCTGAGCAATCCCAAATAAGGTTTGCCGGGGCTCAACAGTGTGCATATAATAGCTTTTCTGGCCAAAGGTTTCAATCTGTGCAGAAATCTTAACGGGTGCCTGGGCATAACTGGATGTAACAAACAACAAATGCAGCATCATGCTTAAGAGCACAAACGAAATTATCCCACTTGATTTTTTCATTTTCGTAATTCTGGATGAATGTCAATCACAAAGATATACTTTTTTAACAGCAAACTGAATGCAGATTGTGGACTAAAATATTAAACGCATGGCTTTTTAATCTATTGCCTTAAGTCATAAATGGTGCATAACGAAGCCATCGGATTTTAAAGACAAGCACTACTTACTCCCATTCAATGGTTGCAGGTGGTTTGGAACTGATGTCGTAAACAACACGGTTCACCCCCCTCACCTTATTGATGATATCGTTTGAAACTTTTGCCAGAAATTCATAGGGCAGATGCGTCCAGTCAGCCGTCATGCCATCTGTGGAGTTCACGGCACGCAGGGCCACAACGTTCTCATAAGTACGTTCATCGCCCATTACCCCAACCGATTGTATGGGCAGCAAAATAGCTGCCGCCTGCCACACCTTGTCATATAAACCATGTGTAAGCAAGCCTTCCACATAAATATCATCCACCTCCTGCAGAATGCGTACTTTTTCGGCGGTGATATCGCCTAAAATGCGGATGCCCAAGCCTGGTCCGGGAAAAGGATGCCTGTCGATGATAAAAGAGGGCAAGCCCAATTCACGGCCAATGATGCGCACCTCGTCTTTGAACAAGGCATTCAATGGTTCCACCACGCTCAGTTTCATAAAATCGGGCAAGCCGCCCACATTGTGATGCGATTTGATGGTGGCTGATGGCCCGGCCACGGATATTGATTCGATTATATCAGGATAAATCGTCCCCTGTGCCAGCCATTTCACTTCTTCAATGGTATGGGCCTCTTCGTCAAACACTTCAATAAATGTATTCCCGATAACTTTTCGTTTCTTCTCGGGCTCGCTGATGCCTTTGAGGGCCGATAAAAACCGATCGCGCGAATCAACCCCTTTTACATTCAGGCCCAGATCGAGGTAGGAATGGATTACTTTTTCGAATTCATTTTTGCGCAACAGTCCATTATCAACAAAAATGCAGTAGAGGTTTTTGCCAATGGCCCGGTGCAGCAGCATGGCGGCAACAGACGAATCAACACCGCCACTAAGACCCAGCACAACCCGGTCGTTTCCAAGTTTTTTGCGCAAAGCATCCACACTTGATTCAATAAAGGAAGTCGGTGTCCACGACTGGCTGCATTGGCAGATGCTAACCACAAAATTGTGCAAAAGCGTCATGCCTTCCGAGGAATGATATACTTCCGGATGAAACTGAATGCCAAATGTTTGCTCACCTTTGATGCTGAAACCGGCGATATTTACGTCGGCTGTACTGGCAACTACCTGGTATTTTTCAGGCAGGTCAAGAATGGTATCACCATGCGACATCCATACCTGACTTCCTAGCTGCATGCCTTTTACCAATAGGCATTGCTGGTCGATACTTGATAAATTGGCGCGGCCATATTCACGAATTGATGATGCCGCCACATGTCCGCCATCGCTATGTGCCATATATTGTGCCCCATAGCAAACTCCCAACAGGGGAAATTTGCCCCTGAATGCAGATAAATCGGGTGCCGGTGCTTGCCCATCGCGCACGGAAAAGGGGCTGCCCGAGAGTATTACTCCCTTTAATCCGGGAATTGATGAGGGATAGTTGTTGTAAGGATGAATTTCGCAATACACATTCAACTCGCGTACACGCCTGGCAATGAGTTGTGTGTATTGTGATCCAAAATCTAAAATTAAAATCGTTTCCTGCATAATGAAGTGTTGGCTTTGGTTTGCAAATTAACCCAAAAACAGCTTATGCGACAAAAAAATTATTCATTGGCTTCGTGGCATTTGAAGAGCAGGGCCAATTTGCATTTGTGCTTTGCATGATGCATGCTGAATTTTGTGTGTATTTAGCTCAAATACGAAGCAACATAGGTTCTGATTAAAAAAACATATATTTTTGTAGAAAATCATAAATGGGTTCTCAAACCGTTATCCAAAAAAAACATGGCAACAACCAGAAGAAAATCCCCCAGACGCCATAGTTCCAGCAAAGGATCAGGCTTTAAACCATTGATTTGGTTTTTGCTGGTGATCCTTGTCCTTGGTGGCATTGCCCTGATGGTCAGCTATTATATGGCAGCAAAACAGGAAGGAAAGCCGGCATTCAGCGAATTGTGGTTTGCCAATACAAAGAACGACGATGATAAGGCAGATGATAAAACTTTGGTAGATCAAAGGGTGAAAAAAGAGGAAAAGAAATCCGAGCCTACAAGACTAAGAGAAAGCAAACCCAATCCATTGCAAGGGCAAACATGGGTGAGCATGCTGAATGGTACCATGTTGTCCATTGAGGGCAACCGTTATACCATTGATTTCCCATCGGTAGAAGAACAATTACCCATGAAAGGCAGCATTACTTTCCTGGGCAGTGAGTTCACCCTGTTGAACAATAACAGCGATGATGCATGCAACAACAGCCCCGGTGTATATTCATTTAGTTTTAAAGGGGATGAATTAATAATATCAGTTAAAAGCGATTCGTGCAGCAAACGCAGCAGAAACCTGGAAGCTTCCTGGTTCGTTTTGTAAGCTTTTATCAATCGTTTTTTACTATTTTCGCACCTTCTATCATTTAAACATGGAACACACCGGGATTAGCCGGACGAATTATGTTAAAAAATAGTCCACAATCCTTTTTGGTTAAATTTATCAGCTGGCGGGCTAAGCATATCCCCGACAGGCAATACATCCTCTTTCTTTCTGTTGTGGTTGGCTTTCTGGCAGGATTGGCTGCCATCGTGTTGAAAAAAATTACCCATTTCATCACTTATTTACTCACCAGCGATTTTGCAACACAATACGAAAACTACTTTTATTTTTTCTATCCGGCCATTGGTATATTGCTGGCAATTCTTTTTATGCGTTATATCGTGAGGGCCGATGTGGGACACGGTATTCCGGGGGTGTTGTTTGCCATTTCGCGCAAGAACGGAATTATCCGCAGGCACAATACCTTTTCATCTATTATAACGAGTGCCTTAACAGTGGGTTTTGGCGGATCGGTAGGGCTGGAGGGGCCTACAGTTTCAACCGGAGCGGCCATTGGGTCAAACATCGGGCAGCTATTGCGGCTCAATTTCAAACAAATTATCCTGATGATTAGCCTGGCAAGTGCC
>JAGYLH010000063.1 GCA_018400955.1 Bacteroidales bacterium | reverse complement strand
AAAAACCTAATATCTCGCCTTTTTCCACCTCAAAGCTGATGTTTTTCACTACCGGCTGTTTTTGACGCGGGTAGGTATAGTAAAGGTTTTTAATTTCAATCATTTAGGTAGTTTTATATATATACCTTAATTTCTTATGCAATCATAAATTTGCAGCACCAGCTCTTTTTCTTTTTGGGTGGTTTCAGCACTTTTTCGCAGCAACACTCCGTGCAATTCAAGCCCGTCGAATGCTGCCTGAAGCATAGCGGCCACCGCTGAAATGTTTATGCCCCCTTTTAGTTCCCCCTTTTGTTGCGCCACTTCAACAATTCGCTCCAATTGCACTTTTTCCTGCTGCATAAAAAGCCCCACTTTGTGTTTCACAGTTGGCAAATGCCTGATGGCTTCCATGATGAACATGAAAAAGTTGATTTCACTTTGATCAACACCCAGCTGTGAGGCAAACCAGGCAAAGGCTTTTTCTTTTTGAAGTAAGAATTCATCCATATTCTCTATAAAACTCTTTTCCGGGGCGGGTTCAAAGCCACCATCGGAAGCAATTCCAAAGAAAAATTGATCCACCACTGCTTCGAAAAGGGCTTCCTTGCTTTCGAAGTGATGATAAAAGGCCCCTTTTGAAAGTTCTGTGGCTTTAAGTATTTCGCTCAGAATCACTTCCTTGTAGCTTTTAGTCATAAACAAGGAGAATGCTTTTTCGATGATAAATTCTTTTGTGTTTTTCATAACAAACCGACCAGTTGGTTTGCAAAAGTAAAACATTTTTGTGAAGTGCAGTTATGCTTAAGAAAAAAAAACTGGAATAATAAATTTAAAGGTATTATTTATTGGCTGCCCATTGACTTGAAATCCCCCTCCGTCATATCACGGAAAATAAGGGTGCCTTTGAATGTTGCTGTTAAAGTGTTACCTGAATCATCTTTACAATCAATGATGAAATCATAAGTGCTTCCGTCAACTTTTATGGTGATGCTGCCACTGACGATATCCTCTTCTACATCACCAATTTCTGTGGATGTGTCAAAATTAATAACAAAACCGGCTTCTTTAAAAGTATTTGGCTCTAACGACTCTTCTTGGTCAAAAATATATTTTCCCGGGATTAACTCAGTTTCGGAGGAGGAAAACAATTCAAAGTAAATGCCGTGGCCTTTGCCCGTATATTCATCCTCCTCTTCGTTGTATTGGATTCCGGAAGAAAGCAAAGTTAAATCGAAATTAAAACTGTTTGGGTTGTCGAACCATTGGCCGTAATACAACAAAACACCTTGGTCTAAATTGTATGTTATACCTTTATAATTTAAGTGGTTGCCTTTCTCTTCTTCGTCCTTTTTGCATGCAGTAGTTACTAATATCAGCAACAATGAAATGAGGAGTTGTATGGTAAATTGTTTCATGTCTTATAGGATTAAAATCACAATGACGAGTTATAATTTGATTTGAAAGCGTAAAAGTAAGTAAAAGCACCGACAATTGTCAACCTTTAAAAGCCTAAAAGGCCTATATATAAGAAATGATACATATCATAGAATTGGAGTTGAGAAGCTTTTTAAACCGATTCTATATGTGGGAATTATTTCCTTTTAGCGGAAATATTTATTATAATAAAATTCTTTATTATATTGAGATGTAGCATATTATTAATATTTTTACAACTTGGTATATTTTTTGAAACATATCTTATATAATCTCTAAAAATATTAGAATTATGCGAAAATTATCATTTATCACATTGGTTGTGTTAGCCATGTTGGTCATATCATGCAACAGGGATTTATCAGAGAATAATGAGAAGGAACCCCACACCCTTGAGGAAATTGAGGTGCCCGAAGATTTTGATTGGAGGACCTATAACAATGTTAGTTTTGAACTGAAAGGGGGTTTCAATAGCTTAATTGAAATAGCGTCAGTGAGTGGTAAAACGGTTTACCACAGGGCTTATCTGGAAAAGGATAAAACTCTGAACGTTACAGTTCCCATTCCAAACTTTGAAACTGAAGTAAAGATTCGATATATGGGTAAGGAGGTTGTGCTGGATTTGAATGGTAGTATTTTAACGCAGGAATTCTAAAGTATCAGGATTATGGAAACCAAAATGTTTTTATTGAGAATTATCAGGCCTTTCATGCTTTCGGGTTTGCTTTTTTTGTTCAGCTTTAGCTTGATTGGTCAGTATGTAGTTGATTTTGAACACGCCAACAATGGTAATAAGATTTTTTATGCCTTGGGAGAGGTTAACCTAAACGGAATCAATTGGGAACTTGAGCAAACATTGATTGGCAGCCATTACAACGATAAAAAGAACGGATTAAGGGCCTTAAGAATGAAAAGGAATGGAAATATGCCAGGCAGGGCCGAGATGCTTGCTGACTTGACTGATGGGGTTGGAGCAGTTACCTTTGAGCTTGCCAAATACAGTAAAGAGATCAATCAAGCTGACCTTAATTTGCAATATAGTGTTGACCAGGGTTCGTCATGGGTCACTTTTGCAACATTTTCTGAATTTCCTGATGAACTGACCACACAGTCAGTACTGCTTAATGAACCCGGAAATGTGCGGCTGAGGTTTATTACAGAATTGAATGGCACCAACGAACGCAGGCTCAACATTGATGATTTGATTATCACCTCCTATAACGATCCCCAACCGGTTGTTAACTTATTTCCTGCTTCCGGTTTTGGGACACTGGCTTTTGAAGATTTGTGGCCGGCCAGAGGTGATTATGATTTTAATGACCTGGTTGTTGATTACCAGTTTGAAATCACGGCCAATGTTTCCAACTATCTGGAAAGCCTGAAAGTTAAATCTGTAATCAAAGCCTTAAGCTTCCTTATGAAAAATGGATTTGGTTTTCAGTTGAGTGGAGCAATTAATCCCGCTGGATATTACCGTGAGTGGCTACAGCCTGACAGAAAATTACATCATGCTGAATGAAAACGGAACAGAGACAGGCCAGTCAAAACCTACAATCATTGTGTTTGACAATGCATAATGAAATGGATTATGCAAGCAACTTGTATTGGTGTAAATACCCAGTCAGGCCAACCATATGTTGAGCCGAAAACCCTGGAGATAATCATTGGGTTTGCCCCGGCACCTACACAACCGAACAACTGGACATCTCCAATTTCAATCCTTTTCTGATTGTAAACAAAAACCGGGCGGTTGAAGTTCACCTTCCCAACTACCCACCTACCGATCTGGCTGACCAAAGCAGTTTTGGGCAATGGGATGATGCCAGTAACCCGGCCCTGGGAAAGTATTATGTATCTGAGGGCAACCTCCGCCCTGGGCAATAAATATATACGAAAGCTTCGATCATCCAGTTGAAAAGCAGGATATTGTAAGGGCTCATCTAAGTTTTCGGAATGGGCTTCGAGTGGGGGGCATCTTATTCCCGAATTGGTTTAGAAACCTTACCGGATTCAGAAACAACAGCCTGATTTATGTGCCTTAGAACCTATGCTGTAAATCTAGGGTCTGCTGAAAAACTTTTATACAATTGGCTTTGTGATAATTAGGGGAATTCTCATCACAGGTTTCTGCAAGGTATTTGTAATAATACAATAAAATCCATGCACCAGATATGACCGGTGCGCTGCACCTCAACACTCATCTGTAATGGATTTCTATTGGGGCTAGTAAATCGGTGCTACGCACCAATATGAGCCACAGCGTGGCGATAATCTTTACAAAAAAAGAGAGTATCGTTATCCCTTAGGTGCAGCGCACCGATAATATTTACCGGAATTGTCTATTTTGAGTTTTTCAGCAAGCCCTATCTAAAGACCAGCTTCATATTGTAAATTGTTCAAGCATGGCTTTTTGCACTATCGGGCAGGAAAATTTTCCCTGATTTTTTTAGTCAAAGCAGCAGTGGCTTGGCTTTCATCAATCATACCGCAATCCAATGGCCTCCCTCACACCATCGAGTATGCGGATCAAATCCAGGCTGGTTTGCAGGTGCAGCAGCGGACTTTCGTGCCAATGATTGTTCAGGCAGCGGTGCACTTCTTCTATTTCGTGCACATACCCATTGCCGCAGTAATCAATGTCAATGGTTTTGTCCGGCGCGCCTTGCCGGTAAAGGGAAATTTTCCGGGTGTGATGAAATCGGCTATGCATTTTCAAGCTGCCCAGGCTCCCGTAAATTGCGGCTTCGATGGGGGTGTTGGTTTCAAAGCTTGATTGCAGCAGGGCTTTGGCTTTGTTTGTATAATCGAACAGCATGGCGCAAAACCCATCTACACCTGTCGGGGCCATGCGGGCCATGGCTTTGATGTCAGAGGGCATGCCGAGCAAAAGCAGGCTCAGGTAAACCGGGTAAATGCCGATATCGAGCAAGGAGCCGCCACCAAGTTCTTTGCTGAACAGCCTGGATGTGGGATTGTATTCGCCCTTGAAACCAAAATCGGCCTGCAAGGAAACAATGTCGCCAATAGCACCCTCCTCAATAAGTTGCAATACTTTCATCGTGCCCGGGATAAAACGGGTCCAGATGCCTTCCATTAGAAAAAGTTTTCTTTTGCGGGCTTCTTCAAGCAAAGTTTTTACCTCCATAGCGTTCATGCCCAATGGCTTTTCGCAAAGCACATGTTTGCCATGCTGCAAACACAGCATGCTGATTTCGAAATGCATGGGGTGGGGTGTTGCCACATATACCACATCAATTGCCCGATCGGCAGCCAAAGCCTCATACGAACCATAAAATTTGCTTGCATCAAATTCACGGGCAAAGGACTTTGCCTTTTCTTCGTTTCTTGAGGCAACACCGCCGATAACGGCCTCATCCACAAGTTGCAGGTCGTGTGCAAAGGTATGGGCGATATTTCCCAAGCCTATAATTCCCCAGTTTATTTTCTTATTGGCCATGATGATCCGATTGTTTTTGAGCTGTCGTGCGCCAGCAAATATAGCCAAATGTTGATAATTTGGGAATGAAAAAGCCTATTGAAAATAATCTGAATAGGGCTCATATCCACTGAAATATTGTTTGGGGGTCATGCCTGCCAATTGTTGGAAATCATTGATCATATGTGCCTGGTCATAATACCCACATTGGTAAGTCAGGGCAGTAAGGCTAAGGTTTTTGTCCAGGGATTTACTTTCGATGGCATGTTGAAAACGGATAATTTTTAAAAACTGTTTTGGGGAAGTCCCAACCAGGTGCGAGAAAATCCGCTCGAATTGTTTACGGCTGTAGCAAGCTTCCGAAGCCAATTCGTTGATATCCACAAGCCCTTTTGCCTGATTTATTTTATTGACACTATTGTGAATTCTTTTGAAAATGTGTTTTAATTCATTATATTTCAATAGTTTAAAAAAGTACTCCTCAACGATCGTAATTCTTTCCGCAAATGATTTTGCCTCAAATAGTTTGCCTTCTATTTCGTTTGCATCATTTTTAAAGACCAATTTAAAAGGCAGGTTTTGATTGTACAATTCCTGAAGCGGGACATCCAAGAATGCGGACAATCCATGAGGATGGAAAATAATTGAAAACAGCGAAATTCTTCCGGTAATTTTCAAATCATAGTAGCCGTTTAGTTGTCCGGTGATTAAAGTGTTTTCGTTGATTGAGTGATTGGCAGCTGTTGACACAGGCTTTTCATCAAAATAGAAAATAAGCTCGAGCAAACCGCTTGGAACAATCCGTTGAATATGCTCCTCACCTCTCGGAATGCAGTTTTCCAAAGTCCAATAGTGCTTTATGAACTTTGATAACGGAAAAGATGGTTTTGCAATATGATAAAGCATTGTTGTACAGAACAAGAGGTGCAAATATAATGATTTTTAATTCGGGATTATGGCCTGGCTTGCCAGGCCATAATCCCGAATAGGCAGCTATTCCTCCCCGTAAAGGCCCACTTTGTTGCCTTCGCAATCGATAAATACAGCAAAGTATCCCATACCTTCGGCTTCAATTTTAGTTTTTGGCTGGACAATGGTTCCGCCATTTTCTTCAATTCTCTGAATGGCACCATCAAGGTCATTTTCTGCATTAAAACTCACCAAAGCGCCATCTTTGCCCGGTTTAAAGTTGGGGGCAAAAGAAATGGCCCCTTCTCCATTCGGGAAACATGCCATCTTTTCTTCACCACCTTCAACAATCTGTAAATCAATTTTTAAAACTGATTTGTAAAAGCCGACGGCCCTTTCAAAATCTGCGGCTGGGATTTCCACCCATGAAATTAATTTTGTCATTGCTTTAATCTTTTTGTTAATAATAAATTCGTGGCAAAAGTAATCTCGCCAGGGAGCCTAAAATTGGAAAATTGCGACAATATCAGGTGATTGTGGCATAGGCCAAAAAGGCAGAGTAGTTTGCGAGAGGTTTCGGTATCAAATCGATATGGCAATTGCGGATTGCAGACCTATAAATGAGCACTTTTCAGAATGACATGTTAAGGTATCTGGGCTGGGCTTTGTTCTCTTTTAATTTGCTTTTTGTGGTTTTCGGGGGCTATTCTCCTGGGAGAAAGTTGTCCCAATATGTTCTTGGGGTCATAATTCTTGTGTGTTCAAATTCTGTTAGTTGAAAGTCAAGTGTGTTACCTGTTATTAGATAGTCTGCTGAGCTTACTGCTGCTAATTCTAAAAATTTATTATCACTTAAATCCCTTAAAACTTCAATTTTCCGTTCTTTTTTATAAAAGGTTGATATTTCGCGAAGTTTGCTTAATACAATATCAGCATTTGCCTTAAACTTGCCATATCTGGCAAATTTTCCCTGTTCATTACTGCCACATATTCTGTGAAAATTTCGTCAGACAGACAGGTTTTTACCTTTTGAGGCAACACCAATTCATATAAAATCTTTGATGGAATGGAATTTGAAATTAAGGCCGAAACGATAATATTGGTGTCAAGAATGATTTTTTGCATCTCTTACAGCCTTTATTTCAGCGTTTATATCATCCATTGTCATTTCTGATAACCCTTCTTGTTTTGCAATTTCATTGCATTCCAAAAGAGCTTTCCGGGCATATTCCCTGCTTATCAAATCCACCAAGTCGGTAAATTTGATTTCCCTACTTTCAAGCTTATACTTCTGAAAGTCGGCATTGCTTATTTTCAACTGTATTGTTTGCATATTAGTTTATGTTTATTTCCCTTTCATCAAAAGTACGGTTTTTTTTAAATCAGTCGAATTTTTATGATTAAAGGCATTTTTTGGTTTAAAACACAGGACAGTTGTCAATAAACTTCATAATTATCCTCTTCCATATCGTCCACCTTAGTTTTCTTTAGCCCTAAAACCCCATACTGTCACATCACAAGCGTCATGGTCATGGCTACTTCGGGGTTCAAAAATAGAAGGTAAAAAATAAATCATTCCCTAAAACTTGCACACCATGCAAAATGCCAAAAACTTAACCTGAGATATTGGTCGTGTTCTAACGATATATAAAAGAAATAGAAGACTTTCTAATCGATTGTCCAAGTATTGGCACTGCGCAACATCTCATCAGTGTTTTTCACAGTGGAGTTTGCTTTGGCCTCCATGATAGTGTTTTCCATCACCTTTTCAAAAGTTTCAGCAGCCACTGAGCGTATAATCCCGAAAGCTACCGGAAACTGAGGGGGTGCCATGCGGGCAATCATTACATGCACACCGGGGTCTTGTTCAAATTGGTCATGCACCAGCAAATCTTTTTCGGTGATGCCGTTTTCGCCAATTGTTACCAATTCCAGTCTGGTGCCTTTCAGTACAATGCCTTTGTCGTTATTTTTACCAAAGATAAGTGGCTTACCATGCACCAGATGCAGTTGGTAATCGTCCCTGGTTTCGCGTGCTGTAATTAGTTCGTGGGCTTTGTTGTAGAAAATAACACAGTTTTGCATCACCTCAACTACGGAGGTGCCTTTGTGCCTGGCTGCTTCCTCAAAAATTACCGCAAGTTGCTTGGGGTTGGTGTCCAAACCACGGGCAAAGAAATTGCCCTGGGCACCAATCACCAGTTCGCCGGGGTTGAAAGGTCTTTCAAAAGTGCCTTGCGGACTGGTTTTGGTTTTGGTGCCACGCGGTGTGGTGGGGGAGTACTGTCCTTTGGTCAGCCCATAAATCTTGTTGTTGAACAGCAAGATATTGATGTCGATATTTCGCCTGATGGTATGGATAAAATGGTTACCACCAATGGCCATGCAATCGCCATCACCGGTAATCATCCAAACACTCAATTTGGGGTTCGAAAGCTTTACGCCTGTAGCCAATGCTGCTGCCCGGCCATGGATGCCGTGCATACCGTAGGTATTCATGTAATAAGGGAAACGCGACGAGCAGCCGATGCCTGAAACCACAACAAAATCTTCTTTGGCGACGCCCAGTTTTGGAAATACCCCTTCAACGGCATGCAATATGGCATGATCGCCACAACCGGGGCACCATTTTACCATTTGGTCGCTGCTGAAATCTTCTTTTGTAAGCTGTAAAAGGCCGGTATCTATTGTTTGATTTTCCATGATTTTTAGGCGTTTAAAAGTTCGTTAAACTTCTGTTCCAGTTCGGCTACCATAAAGGGCAAGCCCTGAATTTTGTTGTATTGTGTGTATTTAAATTGCGGGAAATTAATTTTCAGGTATTTAATAAACTGACCGTTGTTAATTTCGCACACAATTCTTTGCTTATAGCGGCCTAAAACCGCCTCAGTATTTTTGGGCAAGGGCATGATGTTGCGGAAATGCGCCAATGCAATGGATTTACCCTGTTCGATCATTTTTTCAACAACAGTGAGCATCACGCCGTGGGTTCCGCCCCAGCTCACCACAAGCAGGTCGGCATCATCTGTCCCAAAAACTTGCAGTTCGGGGATGTAATCAGCTACCTTCTCCACCTTGGCTTCGCGTAGTAAAGTCATTTTTTGATGGTTCATGGGGTCGTGCGACACATTGCCACTGCCATCTTCCTTTTCGAGGCCGCCTATGCGATGACGCAAGCCTTCGGTTCCGGGGACAGCCCAAAAGCGGTTTAGTTTTTCGGGGTCGCGTCGATAGGGTTTATAAGCTGCATCATTGGCTTTGGCCAATGGGGGTGTAATGGTGGCTAAATCGGCTACGTGGGGCAATCTGAATACTTCTGACCCCTGTGCCAGTGAGCCGTCCGTAAGCAAGATTACCGGCGTCATATGCTCCAGGCTGAGTTTGGCAGCATCATATGCGGCATAAAAACAGTCGGCGGGGCTTTTGGCAGCCAGCACAATTACGGGTGCTTCGCCATTGCGGCCATAAAGGGCCTGCATCAGGTCGCTTTGCTCCGATTTGGTAGGCAGGCCCGTTGAAGGGCCACCGCGCTGAACATTCACAATCACCAAAGGCAACTCCATCATAACAGCTAGGCCAATGGCTTCACTTTTGAGCGAAAGGCCAGGGCCACTAGTGGTGGTTATGGCCAATGAGCCGGCAAAGCTGGCGCCAATGGCAGATACAATGCCTGCAATTTCGTCTTCGGCCTGAAAAGCCTTAACGCCTAATTCTTTATGTATGGTTAATTCCTGCAGTATTTCCGTAGCGGGTGTGATGGGGTAGGAGCCCAAAAATAGTTGCAAGCCTGCTTTTTCAGCAGCTGCAATGAAACCCCATGCAGTGGCAATATTGCCAGTAACATTGCGGTAGAGGCCTTTTTCAAGCGCTGCCGGCTCCACTTTGTAAGTATCGCTAATCAACTCTAAGGTTTCGGCATAATTGTAGCCGGCTGCCAACACATAAATATTGGCTTCAACCACCAGTGGATTGGACTTGAATTTCTTTTCGTAATATTTATTCACCAGCTCAAGTTCCCTGTTGAACATATACATGACAATACCAAGGGCAAACATATTCTTGGTTTTCATCACTGTTTTGTTGTCCAGGCTCAGTTGCTTCACCGCTTCGCGCGTTAGTGTACTGATGGGGGCCTTGATCAGGCGGTAGTTTTCCAGCGAACCATCCAATGTAGGGTCGGATGCATAACCAGCCCTTTCGAAGCCTTTTTCAATAAAAGCATCTGCGTCCAATATGATGATCGCACCGTCCTTGATCCATTTCATATTGGCCTTTAACGAGGCCGGGTTCATGGCGATAAGCACATCGGCCAAATCGCCGGAGGTATAAATAGATTTATGGCCAAAGTGTATCTGAAAGCCTGAAACGCCTGCAACAGTTCCCTGAGGTGCCCTGATCTCGGCCGGATAATCCGGGAATGTGGCAAAATCATTTCCTGCAAATGCCGTAGAATCAGAGAAAAGAGCTCCTGTGAGCTGCATGCCGTCACCTGAGTCACCTGCAAATCGGATTACGACTTGTTCAAGCTCAACAACCTTGCTATTCTTACTTGTCATGATGGAAAATTTTATTTTCTGCAAAGGTATAAGATTTCGACTTGTACGCTCATTTATACCCGAAACCCAACTGCTTGAAAACGATTGCAGGAATTGGTAAAAATCAATATAAAACAATGAAGATCACATTTTTAGGTGATAGTTGATCTTTGCTTCGTTCGGAAGGTTTTTTTGTAATATATAATGAATCTAAATTTGTTCATTGAACCATAGCCCGCGTTAGAGGAAATAGCTGCTGTCCGTGAAGGTATATTGTTTTTGCGAAGCCGACTCCTAAGGCTGCCGGGCGGCCAGTATGGCGATGCCTTGGCCGTTAATTTGGCCTTTCCTTTGTCCGTCTCAAAAGCGAAAATAAATCCTTACCCCATTACCTAATTTAGACTTTCTATAAATTGTAAAAAGGCGGTTTCTGTGTGTAATGAAACTTGTATATTTGCATCGAAATTATTGTTTACTTAAAAATACAATCTGCTATGGCTTACAAAAATTACTGACGATTGCACCGCTTGTGGTTCGTGCATCGATGAATGTCCGGTTGATGCTATCGCCGAAGGTGATATCTACGTTATTGACCCTGATGTTTGCACCGACTGTGGCGCATGTGCGGATGTTTGCCCTGTTGAGGCAATCTTCCCTGAGTAACATCAACATACTTAACCATCAAATGACTTAGCCTGCCCAAAAGCAGGCTTTTTTACTTAGAGAGGTCTGGTAAGGTCGAAATCGGCTGAAAACGCATCACGCCGTCAAGGCTCAGGATGTAGCTGAAAAGGGTTTTTTCCTTGTTCATCATCACCACCCATTCATTTTTGCAGGCATAATCAATTAGCTGACAGGTATATTCATCAGCGGGAAAGTATTGCACAAGTGCATCGCCGGCATTGGTAGCATAGCCGCCATAAAGTGTAACTTCATCAGGTGTGCCGTCAGCATGGCGGTGGTCGTGTCGAAAACGCAGCGCACCTTCTTCTTCCAAAAATATCCAGGTACGCGAGCGGTCTTCATCCACGGCCAGGGTAATGTGCAGCTTGTCGGACTCGCATAGAACCACTTCCATCACCAGTTTTTTACCTTGCCAGTTTTCGCGCCCCTCAATGGTAAAGGTTTCGGCACCTGCAAACTTTTGACCGCATAATCCGACAGGTTGTTAAAAAATTGTTGGTGTGTGTCTGATTTAAACGCCTGTTCATCAGGTGTTTTGGATTGGTCTCTACTTTCAGGCTGGCTGCATGACACAGTTAAAATAACCAGGATAAGCGAAATAAAAGAGAGTTTTTTCATGGGAGGTTTTTTTGGTTTTTTCAATAACCTATCTTCCGGCTAAGATAGCCGAAAAAACAATTCCCTGAAAATTATTCATTTCTGTTGCATGCCGCCACATTTATTCGATGCGACCACAGTTTCTCCGACTAAAACTCCATCATACCATCATCCATCTGATTACCATTTTGTTGGGAGCCGCGCCTGTCGCGCTGCTGACGGTTGTTCTGGTTGATGCGGTAGTTGAAGTTAAGTGAGATGGTGGTAGGACTCCAGCTGAATTCAGAATTGGAGTAATAGTTAAACCCAAATGTTTCGAAAGCCCACTTACGTGTGCCAAAAGCATCGCGCACATTCAGTGTGATGGTGCCATTGCCTTTGAGCACTTCCTTGCTTAGGCCGGCGTCAACTGACCAGGAGGCTTTGCGCTGTCCTTGCGGCATTTCGCGTGGTCCGCGATAATTGCCTGACAACTGAAGCTCAAATCCGCGTTTGATGGTGAAGCGGTTGTTTATCCGGCCCATCCAGCTGTAGCTGTCGGTTTTAAATTCTTGCTCGGCAGTGCTCCCTTCAGTTATGGAGCGGTAAAAATTGGCACTGCCGTTTACAGTCCACCACGATTTCAAGGTGCCCGACCCGATCAGCTCAAGGCCGAAAGCCTGGTTGGTGGCAAAATTTTCGGGCCTTACAGTGATAATACCTGTTGAATCAATACGCTCGATGCGCTGGAAAACATCTTTGCTGTCGCGGAAATAAACGCTTCCATTCAAGCTGGCGTTTTTCCAGAATTTCAGGTAACCCAACTCATATGAATCAGTGTAAACAGGCTGCAGATTTGGATTTCCCGTCCAGATGTTGCGGTTGTCGGAAAAACTCCTGAAGGGGTTTAGTTGCCAGAATCCGGGCCTGCGGATACGTCGGCTGTAACTGATTTGCAGGTTCTGTGTCTCGGTCATTTTATAAGTGAAATGGGCCGAAGGAAAAAAGTCGAGGTAGGTGTTTTGGTTGTCTTCATTGGTATTGATCAACCTTGTTTGAATATCAGCATATTCCGAACGTAAACCCAGTTGATAGGAGTACCTGCCGGCATCATTTCCAAATAGGGCATAAGCGGCATAAATATTTTCATCATAAATAAAGTGGTTGGTGAATTGGGGCAGGTTTACCCAGTCGCCATTGGCATCTTGTTCTTCAACGGCATAGTCGTTGTCGATTACCCGCATCTGGGCTTTTACCCCGGCTTCGAGCTTGGCCTTGCCTCCAAAGGGATGGAAATAATCGGCCTGAAACTCGAAATTGTTTTGCAATTCATCGTTTAAGGTTTGCTGAAAGATTTCATCAGCATACATCCCGTCAATATCGTAGCGTGTGCGTTCGGAGATATTTGCTTTTTGGTCTTCAAAATCATTGCTGTACCTGATGCTTGCCGTAAGGAGTTGGTCTTTTTTATCAAACTGCTTGCGGTAGTAAAGGTTGTATTCCAAAACCGGTGAAAACTCCTTGTGTTTTTCAACACGTTGCGACTGGTTGATCAGCAGGTTTTGGGGCAAATAATCGCTGTAAGTAACTGATGCCCTGCTGTATTGGTCTGAATATCTGTAAAGTCCGCTGAAAGTTAGCGTACTTTTTGTGCTCAGGTTGTATTCAGCGCCCAGCCTCACGGTATTGCCCAGGCTGTATCGCATGCGTTCGTTATCCTGCAGCGTAATGGCTGTATCGCCCAATCGATAAAACTCCTGATAGCGTGTGCCTGTTCCGGGTCTTTCCCTGTAGTTGAGGGAGTAATTGGCAAAAAAGTTGATTTTGGGCAATCGGTAGTTTACGCTTCCGCTGATACCGGCCTGAAATGGCAGGCCTGTGGAAAGATCGAATGAGCCGTTGAAGCCGCTTCTGCGATCGCGTTTGAGGACGATGTTAATAATACCGGATGAACCTTCGGCATCATAGCGCACGGATGGGTTGGTAACTACTTCGATGCGCTCAATCATGTCGGCTTGCAGGCTGCGCAAGGCATCGCGGCTGCTAAGGCCAACCAGGCCCGACATTTTGCCGTCAATCAAAATACGTACGCCTTCGTCGCCGCGCAAACTTACATTGCCATCAACATCTACCGTAATAGAGGGCAGATTTTCCAATACATCCATAGCATTGGTGGCAGTAGCTGTAATATCGCGCCCAATATTGAATACACGCTTATCCAGGGTCATTTCTACCTGGCTGCGTTCGGCAATTATCTCAACCTCTTCCAGCATATCTGAATCGGGCGAAAGCAACAATTCGCCAATGTCGTAGCTGCTTCGTCCCCGTTTTACTTCAATATCGGTGAGTGTGATTGTTCTGTAGGCAAGGAATTGTATTTCAGCATAGTAATTGCCAGGTTTCAGGTCAATATTAAAAACCCCATCGGATCCTGTGATGCCGCCACCTGCAAAGCTTGAATCGGCTGACCGATAAATGATTACGGTGGCATATTCCAGGCCTTGCGTGGTTTCGCGATCCTTCACTGTTCCTTTTATCCCAGTTGGCTTATCTGTATCAGTCTCTTTTTCAGAGGCGTTGATTGAAGGGTTAAAAAAAAAGATTATAGTCAGTATGGCAATAAAAAAAAGTTTCATATGGTATAATTCTGTAATTAAAGGCTTCTAGAAAACATCAACTGTTGAATATTGTTCATTTTCAGCGGACGCTCGTTAAACAAAAGGAAGCGCAAAAGTATTCCATGTAAAAAAGCAATGCTTGTTAATAAATCTTAAATGGGAATGGTGTGCGAATTAGATCCACGAATAATTATAAACATTGAACCCAATCTGGAATGGAAAACATCTCCTGTGGCACTTTAAAAATTACCTGTTTCCTAGATACATACGTGCTCCACAGGCGTAAGAAGAGGGGCAAAGCTCCTGATTGGCTTTGTTCTTTTTTACGGTCTTGTGCTGCAACGCAGCTGTGTCGAGTAATTGAACTTTTATAAGAGTTTGTGCTGCCATTTGCTCCGCTGGAGCTTGCAAGGGAACTGAAGCAGTTTCATTGCCTGTTAAAGAATTTGACAGCCCAAAATATCGCATCACCCTGTTTAGAAGGCTGTTATTATTTCGAACAGCTGATCTGTTTTTCATTTGTTTATGCATTTGCTTTGCAAAAATACGGAAATTAAATTTGAGACGAATCTGCTCAGCATATTGCATGCAGACAAGTTCAGCTATAATAATAGGAGCGATTTGCCCCTGAAAATACTCAAATGGATCGATACTCCCTATAAGTTATTCGAAATGAATCAATTGTTAATCGAACAATATCAAGTTAATGCGCTGATTTTTTCAGCAAGCACCCTGGCCATTTTAATATTTGATTCGTGCGTCCATCCGGCGATATGCGGACTGAGGACGATATTTTCAAGTGCAATCAGTTGCTGCATAGATTCAGGAAACTGGCTTATTTGCAGGCTTTCAAAAGATGATTTTTCATACTCAAGCACATCCAGGCATGCTCCGCGAACTTTTCCGCTTTGAAGTGCCGCTACCAAATCTTTTGTCTGAACTACCTTGCCCCGCGAGGTATTTACCACATAAATAGGTTTTGCAAATTTTTCAAGATAAGCCTGGTCAACCAAATAACTTGTTTCGTCGGTAAGCGGCACATGCAGGCTCAGTATATCAGATTCTTCATAAATACGCTCCATATTTGTTTCTTCCACAAAAGCATCCGAAAAACCACTTTTGTATTTATCATAGGCCAGCACTTTAACGTTAAATCCGCTGAGCTTTTTTGCGAAGGCACTTCCCGTATTGCCGTAACCGATAATTCCGATAGTTTTGCCGCCCAACTCAAGGCCACGGTTTTCTTCGCGCAGCCAAATGCCCTGCCGTACCTGTCTGTCGGCAACCATCAATTTGTTGAACAAAGCCAACAACATGCCTATGGCCTGTTCGGCAACGGCATCGCGGTTGCCTTCGGGGGCATTCAGGCAGTGGATTCCTTTTTTTGCGGCATTAGCGGCATCAATATTCTCCATGCCAGCACCTACTCTTGCTATAAAAAGCAGCTTGCCGGCAACATCCAAAATTTCTTTGTTTATTGGAATTTTGCTGCGCACCACAAAGCCGGTATATTCTCCGGCAACGCGCAGAAAATCCTCTTTTTTGTAGGCCGGGAAATGATCGCATGCAAACCCCATCTGCTCCAGCATCTGGTGCAAACTGGGATGGGCGGTATCAATAAAGAGAATCCTTTTTTGAGGCATGTGTTACAAATTGGATATATTACTCGCTCCTTTTCAGGCGCGACGATTCCCTGTTGAGGCTCCTGCGGGCCGATTCATTCAGGGCCCTGGCAGCTTCAATCACCATCAGCCCGTTGGGAGGGAAAGGGATGGGTTTGTTCTGCATCATTTGCCTGGTTTCTTTCGAAATGGCTTTTAAATCGCCGTTCACACTGGCATAAGCATAGCTGAAGTTGTTGTTTGCCGAGATGGGAATGGTAAAAACGATGCTATTGTCGTAGTTGCGCATATAGTCCACACTGCCTTCGAGCAAGGCACTTTTGTTGAGCAGGGTTTCGTGTACAACGGCTGAAATAGTTCTGTAATTAGGCACTTCAACAACATTGCCCTCTTCATCCAGCACAATATTTCCTTCCTCATCGCGCTTGGGTTTGGTTCCATCCTGGATTTCCCTGGTTTCAGTAAAACTGCGCGATTCAACTTGTTCGGGCGAAACACGGATGTCCTTTAAAGTGATCCATACCGTAAAATCATAGTTTTTACCATCAACAGCGTAGAGGTCGTATTGCACAAATTCATCACGGAAGTCGGCGGGGTTAAATGCCATCACTTTATCTGTAAAACCTTCAGGAAGCGGCAGCCCTGTTTGGTTGTCGAAAGCAAGCAACACCTGGTTGGTGCCCTGCAGCAAGGCCTGACGCATAAGCATTTCTGTGTCGCGGTAGTTGCGGTTGATTTGCGATAGTTCCATCAAAAGGTCATAGGCCTTTCGGGCATCAGCCCTGTCGTTGCTTTTGAGCAGTTGCTCCGATTTGGCATAAAGGTAAGCCGAGGCTTTGTTGCGCGAATCAGCTATATCTGCCCCGTAATCAATGGGCCTGAAACTGATGCCTTGCTTCACCTTGTCAGGTAATCCTTTGATCAAATCTTGCCTGTGGTTCATGGCCAAATAGCGGAAATGGATGTCGGACCAAATATCGGGTTGCCCGCTTTGGCGCAATAGCATAATCCTGTCGTGATCGCGCTGGTTGGCAGCATGATAGGCCTGGCTAAGCAACTTAATATGCTTGTCCTTGGCATTGCCTGTCCGCAACGACTTACTTAGTTTCTCAACAGCTTTGTCATATTCCTGGTTTTTCACCAACCTGCTGGGGGAGGCGCAGGCGACCATGAAAAGGGCCAGTAAAGAGATGGATAATAATCGCATGTTTTTCATTTTAGTGGATTTCAAAATTAGTGAATCTGCAAACGATGTCGTACATTTTCTAAACAAATTTCGCACCAGTTTTTTAGTATTCGGAATTAATGTACTAATTTCGGTGGCTCATTTAAATTTTGACACACTTTTTAGGCATTCAAAGCCATGCTTTTATGAAGATCTGGACATTGATGGTAAGGTTGATATTGAGGAACCGTGTAGCAAATCTCATCGTTATCGGGGTAATTACTTTGCTCATGGGGTGGCAAGGGTTGAAGGTGAAAATGCATTATGAAATGCCAAGCATGTTGCCCGATTCTGATAGCACAAGCCTTGTTTATCAAAAATTTAAAAAGCAATTTGGGCAGGATGGCAGTGTGATGTTTGTGGGTATTCAGGATGAAAAGCTTTTTGACCTCGATCATTTTCATGCATGGCACCAACTTACCGAAGAAGTGAGGGCGATAGACGGGGTTGAAGAAGTGGTGTCGGTGGCGCGGATGTTCCAGCTTCAGCGCAACGACAGTTTGCGTAAATTCGATTTCCTTCCAGTTGTTGCAAGCCTTCCTCAAACCCAGGCCGAGCTTGATTCGCTGCGTGAGGCGATTTACAGGCTTCCTTTTTATGAAGGCCTGCTGTTCAATACCAAAAACCACGTGAGCATGATGATGATCACCCTGGATAATGAGGTGCTCAACACAAAAAGCCGCGTTGGGTTGGTTTTTGAAATCCGAAATACGCTCGATAAATTCTCTGAAGAACAAAACCTCAAGCTATACTACTCGGGCCTGCCTTATATCAGGACCATGACCTCCAAAAAGATTCAGGATGAGTTGAAGCTGTTCATGTTTCTTGCCCTGGTAATAGCTGCCATAATCCTCTATATCTTTTTCCGTTCGGCCAAGCTGGTTTCATTCATCCTGCTTATTGTTGTGATTACGGTGATATTTATGTTTGGCACCATTACCCTTTTGGGGTATAAGATTTCAATTCTTACAGGCATTTTGCCTCCTTTGCTTATCGTTATCGGGGTAGAAAATTCCATCTTCCTACTGAATAAATACTATAACGAGTTTATCATTCACGGTAATAAAATAAAGGCCTTATCACGGGTAATCAGGCGTATAGGAGCTGCCAACCTGCTTACCAACGCCACTACTGCTGCTGGCTTTGCGGCTTTTACGGTTACCGGGAACAAATTGCTTGTCGATTTTGGTGTGGTAGCATCCATCAATATTCTGGCTTCATACTTGCTAAGCTTGTTCCTGATTCCCATCATTTTTTCATTTCTTCCCGACCCCAAAGCCAGGCACATTCAGCATCTTGAAAAAGGTGTAGTGAGCAGGCTGCTGGAAAAAATTGTATGGGTTGTTTTAAATAAGCGCAATACTGTGTATGCTATTACCATTCTGATAGTCTTTGCTGGTTTTTTTGGCCTGCTGCGATTACGGACCACCGGCAATGTGGTTGACGATATTTCGAAAAAGGACAGGCTGTATAAAGATATGCTGTTTTTTGAAAAGCATTTTAAAGGTGTTATGCCTTTCGAGATCACACTGGATACCAAACGCAACCGGGGCGTGTTGCGGATGGATAATTTGAAGAAAATTGACCAATTGCAGGATACCTTACTTACTTATACTCACTTTAGCAAACCTTTGTCAGTTGTTGAACTGGTGAAGTTTTCCAAGCAGGCTTTTTACCGTGGCGACCCCGGTTTTTTCAATCTGCCAAGCAATCAGGAGCGCAATTTTATTTTGCCTTATATGCCCAATATGCAGGGGAGTGGCCATGCCTTGATCAATTCTTTTGTAGATACCAATTTACAGCTTACACGCATCAGCGTGCAAATGGCCAATGTAAGTACGCGGCAGATTGACAGTATTTTACAAACACTTAATCCGAAAATTAAAGAAATTTTTCCGCCGGAGGATTATGATGTGGGGATTACAGGCACAAGTGTGGTTTTTCTGGAGGGCACCAATTATTTGGTAAAGAACCTACTTACCTCTTTGCTGCTTGCATTGGTGGTAATTGTATTGCTGATGGCACTTACATTTTCCTCCTCTAAAATGATTCTTATTTCGCTTATTCCAAATCTTATCCCGCAGCTACTTACAGCCGCTATGATGGGATATGCCGGCATATCAATCAAGCCATCAACCATACTTATTTTTAGTATTGCATTGGGAATTAGTGTGGACAACACTATTCATTTTTTGGCCAGGTACCGGCAGCAATTGTTGATTAACAATTTTAAAATCAAGGAATCTGTTTTGGCCGCTTTGCTCGAAACAGGCTTTAGCATTATGTATTCAGCTGTAGTGCTGTTTTTTGGATTTGGTATATTTATTCTGTCATCCTTTGGTGGCACCGAAGCTATGGGATATTTGGTGTCCTTTACTTTGCTTACAGCCATGCTTTCGAACCTTTTCGTGCTTCCCTCGTTATTACTAACATTAGACAAACGTATTATTACAAAATCTTTTAAAGAGCCCTTGCTTGAAATTTTTGATGAAGAGGATGACCTGGAGCTCGATGACCTGGAAATTGAAGAAATTGATACCCGTGGGGGAAGTTAATGTTGCAATAAGCTGAAAAGTAGTTGCAACATTTTGTTATAAAATTAGTTTATCAAATATAACTACAAAAAACAAACATTATGAAAGGAATCATTTTAGCAGGCGGATCGGGAACGCGTTTACACCCACTTACCTTGGCTGTAAGTAAACAATTGATGCCCATTTACGACAAACCCATGATTTACTATCCCTTGTCTGTATTGCTGATGGCAGGAATACGCGAAATCCTGGTGATTTCCACTCCGGTTGACCTGCCTCATTTTAAACGCCTATTGGGCGATGGCTCTGTTATTGGTTGCACCTTTACTTATGCCGAACAGCATGTTCCCAATGGACTGGCGCAGGCTTTTGTAATTGGTAAGCAGTTTGTTGGAAACGATAAAGTGGCTTTGGTGTTGGGTGATAATATATTCTATGGCAGTGGATTGCAAAAACTGCTTGTCGAAAACAACAATCCCGATGGAGGCATGGTATTTGCCTACCATGTTTCTGATCCCGAGCGTTATGGTGTGGTTGAATTTGATGAAACAAATAAGGCCATTTCCATTGAAGAGAAACCAAAGCAACCCAAATCGAATTATGCCGTTCCCGGATTGTATTTCTATGATAATTCGGTGCTTGACGTGGCTGCAAATATTCAGCCAAGCGCGCGTGGCGAATACGAAATTACAGATGTAAACAGGCATTATCTGGAGCAAGGCAAGCTCAAGGTGGGTATTTTAGGCCGAGGAACAGCTTGGCTGGATACGGGTACTTTTGAATCGTTGCTGCAAGCTTCGCAATTTGTAGAGGTTATCGAAAATCGGCAGGGCCTTAAAATTGGTTGTATTGAGGAAATTGCCTACAAGAAGGGCTTTATTGATAGCAAACAGTTGGAAAAAATAGCACAACCATTGCTTAAAAGCGGCTATGGCCA
>JAGYLH010000062.1 GCA_018400955.1 Bacteroidales bacterium | reverse complement strand
CCATTCGGGTCGTGGTCAATCATCAGGTCAAACTTTTTTTCGGCCAGCCGTCGCATATAGGGCATACACATTTCGGGTTCTGCAATGCCATGCAAAACGGCAATGGCTTTGTCGCGGCAACTGCTGAATCCACAGGCCATGCAATTGAGTTCGTCTTCGGTTTTGTGTTTGCCCGTAAGTTGCAATACCTCTTGAATTTGGCTGTCGCTGAATAGTTGCCGCTGCTTGTTGGCCAAGGGAGGGTAGTGGGCGTTGAGCCGGTCGAAAAGTTGTTCGTGCATCATGTTGGCGCCCGGTTTGGAAGCGGCAAATTGCAGTACCATATTCCTGCGGCTGTATAGGCTTTGCTTGTGCCTTACCGAAGGGCCATTGATGCAGCCATGCTTACAAAACAGCGGCTCAATAATCCATTTGCTGTTTCCGTTTTGCTGCTCTTTTTTTTCGGCGAGGCCGTTCAGAGCTTCCCTGATTTCGTCAAAGCCGCTCACCGCGATGGTGTTTACATCCAGCAAATCGGTGTTCAGTCCCGCTGTTTTGAGCAAACCACCTTCGAGTGCAAACAGGCGGGCGTTTGCGCCTGCATCCTCATCAAAACCGCTTTCTTCACAATTCTGAAGGCTTATTTGTTTGATTTTCAACAGCTCGTCAAGCTCTTCAAAAGTTAAGACAGCATCTATAAAAACTTCATTATTTCCGGCAGTTGCTTCCGCTTTTTTGGCCACACAAGGTCCCACAAAAACCACCTTGCGCTTGGGTTGCCCTTGCTTAAGCATGCGTGCATGGGCCAGCATGGGCGATACAACAGGAACCAGGTTTGGTGCAAATTCGGGCACATACTGACTGATATAACTGACAACCGCGGGGCATGCCGTACAAATATGGTCCATACCGGGGCGGGCTTGCATCCATTGCAGGCTCGCTTCGGCTGTGTGCCAGGCACCAATGGCTGTTTCGCCAACGTAACTAAACCCCAATGACCGCAGGGCAGAGGGGAACCGCTTTTGTTCCCAGGGAGTGTAACAAGCTGCAAAGGAAGGGGCCAGGCTTACAGCCAAATCGTCCCCTGCTTCGAGCATGGCCAACACTTTGCCATAGTCTGTGCGATAGGCTTTTGCATGTTGCGGACATTCGGCAATGCAAGTGCCGCAGGCAATGCACTGATCGGCAATCACCTGGGCTTGCCCCCCTTCCATCTTAATGGCGTTAACAGGGCACACCCGCACACAGCGGTAACAATCGCGGCACATAGCCTTGCTTGTATAAACCACTGCTGATTTTTCCTGCGGACGTATGGGGTTTTTACTTTGCATCACTTTAAGACCTTAAAAAACTAAACCTGAGAAATAAGCGCACCAATCCTTTTAATTTCCTGGTCAAGGAGTTGCCTGGCCTTTTCAAAATTGGCGTGTTCGAGCACCTTTTCGTTCACACGTAAAACCGGGCCGCGGTCGCATCGCTCAAAGCAGAAAGTCGCTTTAACATCGACCATATCCTCTTGACCCTCAAAGCCTACAATGTCTTCCAATTTGTTTTCGGTAACATATTGCATCATTTGCCTGAGCAATTCCTGTGAACCCTTAACAAAGCAATTGGTTCCAACACATACACAAACCTCAATTTTGGGGTGATCGGTATTTCGTATTGTAATCTGCTGATCTGTAATTCTTTTGCGCCCGTGATAATGTGTATGCAACAATTGGTGCGCCTTGGGGCCGCCAATTTCGCCGAGTGTTAATTTGTAAAGCTCTTTGATATATGGATTGTCCTGCGATTTGTGCAACTGCAACTGCTTGTCGGTATTGTAAAGGCCCTGCATGCGTTTTTCGCGGTATCCGGGCTCAAAGCTCACAGGCTGTCCTCCGCCGGCTATGCACCCCCCGGGGCAGGCCATCACCTCAATGAGGTCGTAGTCAGAATTTCCTTTCTTGATTTCATCACAAAGGATGCGTGCATTCGAAAGAGTGTGGGCAATACCAAGCTTTAGTTTTATCTCGCCAATCTCCATCTCAACAGTGCGTAAGCCGTCCATGCCCCTCACTTGTTTTATGTCGGTGTTTAACAACGTTTGGCCGGTTATTTTTTCATAAGCAAAACGAAGCACTGCTTCACTCACGCCGCCTGTATTGCCAAAGATAACACCGGCACCTGTTTTGAATCCCAAAGGCAGATCGAAGGATTCGGGTGTAAGTTTTCTGAATTGAATACCGGTTTCATGAATCATCCTTCCAAGGCCCTCGGTGGACAACACATGGTCCACTTCAGCAGTGCCATCGTGGATGAATTCCTCACGTTTGGCTTCAAATTTTTTGGCTGTGCAAGGCATGATGGAAACCACCACAAGTTGCTCGGGTTTGATGCCCAAGATAGCTGGCAAGGTTTCTTTGGCAATGCTTCCAAACATTTGCTGCGGCGATTTGCAGGTGGACAAATTGGGCAATAATTCGGGATAATACTGTTCTGCAAACTTTACCCAGCTGGGGCAGCACGAAGTGAATTGGGGCAGTTTTTCGCCTTTTAGTTTGCGTGTGATAAATTCGGTAGCTTCTTCTAAAACGGTCAGGTCGGCAGCAAAGGAAGTGTCATATACATGGTCAAAACCAATGCGTTTGAGTGCTGCTACAATTTGGCCGGTTGCAATTTCGCCCGGCTCCATGCCAAAACCTTCGCCCAGGGCTACGCGCACTGCCGGCGCCAATTGAGCCACAACCACTTTGTCGGGGTTGTTGATGGCTTTCCATACTTGTTCTGTTTCAGGCTTAGGTACCAAAGCACCCACGGGGCACACAGCCACACATTGGCCGCAATAAACACACTCAACATCGGCCAGGCTTTTACAGAAAGCAGGTCCAACCGTAGAATTGGCCCCACGACCTGTAAAGTCAATGGCACCAACTGATTGCATTTCCTTGCACACCCTGACACAGTCGCCGCAAAGCACGCATTTGTTAGGGTCGTGGATGATGCTGTGCGATTTGGTGTCAACGGGAGCTACCTTATCTGTCTTCTTAAACCGCACCTTGGTAACCCCCAAACGCCTCGTAAGGTCCTGAAGTTTGCAATTGTTAGAGCGCGAGCAGCTTGGGCAGCTGATGTCGTGGTTGGCCAGAAGCAATTCAAGGTTCACCTTTCTGATTTGGCGCACTTCCTGGGTATTTGTTTTTACCACCATGCCATCGCGCGGAGGGATGGTGCAGGTGGCCTGAATGCCCATACCATCGATATCCGACACACAAAGGCGGCAGGCACCATAAACGCTGAGGTGGGAGTGATAGCAAAATGTAGGCAATTCGATATCAGCCTTGCGGATCAGTTCAAGTATGTTTTTCTCGTCTTCGATTGGGATCATCATCCCATCTATATTTACGTTTCCTTTATTCATTGTTCAAAGTATTTTTTAGTTAAATCCGATTACAGCATCAAACTTGCACACATCGTGGCAAATGCCGCATTTGGTGCAAAGCGCCGGGTCGATATAGTGTAATTGCTTTTTCTCGCCGGTTATGGCATTTACAGGGCATTTGCGCGCACATGCCGTGCAGCCGATGCATTTTTCGGCATCGATCATAATGTCGGACAAGGCCTTGCAATTGTTTGTACGGCAGTGTTTATCATGAATATGCTCCAGATATTCATCCTTGAATTTTACAATTGTAGATAGCACGGGGCTGGGTGCCGTTTTCCCCAATCCACAGAGGGAAGCTTTTTTCACTACCAACCCAATTTCTTCCAACATCTCGAAAGTTTCGTGGGTAGCAGTTCCGTCTATAATTTCGTCCAACAGCGCCAGCATTTGTTTGGTGCCCTCGCGGCATGGGACGCATTTGCCGCAGCTTTCGCTTTGGGTAAAATCCATGAAGAAGCGCGCAATTTGTACCATACACGATTGACTGTTCATGACCACCAGGCCACCGGAGCCTACCATAGCGCCTTTGGCAATCAGGTTGTCGTAGTCAATGGGCAGGTCCAGGTCTTCTGTTGTGAGGCACCCTCCCGAAGGCCCGCCAATTTGCACTGCCTTGAACCCATCGCTGCAAATGCTGCCATCATCGGCTGTTACACCGCCACCAATATTGTAAACAATTTCCCTCAAAGTGGTTCCAAAGGGCACCTCAATCAATCCGGTATTGGCTACATGCCCGGTAAGGGCAAAGGTTTTGGTCCCTTTTGAATTGGCAGTGCCGTGCTGGTTAAACCATTGGGGGCCATGGCGAAGAATAAGTGGTACGGCGGCCAGTGTTTCCACATTATTGATAACTGTGGGCTTGCCATAAAGTCCTTTTTGTGCCGGAAACGGCGGTTTGGGCATGGGCATGCCGCGTTTGCCTTCGATGGAGGCCATCAGGGCAGTTTCTTCGCCGCACACAAAGGCGCCGGCACCTTCCATGATATGGATAAACATATTGTGTTCAGTACCAAAGATGTTTTCGCCCAAAACGCCGGCATCCATAGCATCTTCAATGGCCTTGCGCATGCGTTTGATAGCCAGGGGATATTCAAGGCGCACATACACATAGCCTTCATCAGCGCCAATGCCTCGTGCGGCAATCATCATGCCTTCGAGCACCCGGTGGGGGTTGCCTTCCATCAGGCTCCTGTCCATAAATGCACCCGGGTCGCCTTCGTCACCGTTACAAATGACATATTTTTTTGTACTTTCTTCAACCCGCGTCAGTTGCCATTTGCGTCCTGTAGGGAAGCCACCGCCACCACGTCCGCGCAATCCCGACTCAAAAACAGATTCGCAAACCTCTACATCCGTCATTTTCTTAAAGGCCTTTTCGGCAGCCGAATAGCCGCCATGGGCAATGTATTCACGTATGTTTTCGGGATCAACATGCCCACATTCGCCCAAAACCAGGCGATTTTGGAGTTTGTAAAACGGAATGTCAAGCTGCCCGCGGCTTTTGGAGCCATCTACCGGGTTCACATAAAGCAAGCGGTCCAAAACCTCATCATTTTGAATTGTTTTTATGAGAATTTCTTCCACGTCCTCAGGCATTACCTTCACATACATGGTTTCGTCGGGAAGGATATTCACCAGCGGGCCCTGGGCGCAAAAGCCCTGACAACCACTGCCCGTAATCTGATAACATTTGTATTTGTGGTCGTGGTCCATTTCGAGCTCAACAAAAAGGTCTAAACCTGCCTGTTGGATGGCTTCTTCAAATGCTTTGTAAACAAGCAGCGCGCCATTGGCTATGCAGCCTGTGCCGGCACAAACTACAATGCGTTTATGAATATAGGAGGCCGATTTTTCGTATGTTTCTTTTACCTGCTTGAGGTTAATTGCCTGTATCGTTTCCATAGGTTTCAATTTTTTTAAGGTTATAAGGCCGCTTCAACAGCGTCTTCCTGAATAATGCTGTCTAACACACTTTCTACTTTTTTGGCATCGATGGGGCCATAAACTTTTTCGTTGATGGTCATCACAGGTGCCAATCCGCAGGCGCCAAGGCAACTCACCAATTCCACTGTAAACAGCATATCATCTGTAGTGTGCTTTTCAGCATCGAGTTTTAGTTTTTTGTAGAATGCATCCTTCAGTTTCATGGAGCCTTTTACATGGCATGCAGTTCCGTTGCACACTTTGGCAACATATTTACCCTTGGCTTCAAGTGAAAAGTGGGCGTAAAACGTAGCAACACCATACACTTCAGCAACGGGTATATCAAGGGCTGTGGCTACATAAGCCAGAACTTCCTGCGGCAGATATCGATATTCTTCCTGCACCTGCTGCAATATGGTAATAAGGCGCGATTTGTCGTGGTTGTACTTTTCGATGATGGCGAGCACCTGCTCAAACTGCCTCACTTTGTTATTCGTTTCTTTTTTTGTTGTATTCATTTCAATGCATTTTAACGTTTCAATATTTTGATCCGGAATTATTTTGCCGGATGCGTTAGTTTGTTGAGTATTACGGCCAGGTTAGCGTAAAGGTGTGTATCCTGGACAAACACGTGATCAGGCACCTTGATGGTAACCGGCGCAAAATTCCAAATTGCCTTGATGCCCCAACCGGCCATTAGGTCTGCAATGTTTTGTGCGGCCCCGGCAGGTGTTGAAATGATGCCCATCGAAATGTGCAGTCTGCTGGCCAAATCGCGGAATTTTTCCAAATGAAATACCGGCACACCACCTATTTCTTTGCCAACTTTCTGCTTGTCGATATCGAAGGCTGCTACAATACGCATTCCTGACTCCTTAAAGCCCTGATATTGAATTAGCGCGCTGCCCAGAAAACCGGCACCTACCAAAAAGGCTTCATGCTTGCGGTTGAATCCCAAGAAATCTTCCAGGGCCAATATCAACTCCTCGATGGAATAACCCACGCGTGGTTTCCCGGTGATGCCGGTGTAAGCCAAATCTTTAACAACCTGGGTGTTGTCGAGGCCTTGCAAACGGGCGATGTAAGGAGCCGAAACGAATAGGTCGCCCTCTTTTTGCATGCTTTTGAGCAGATTGAGGTATTTTGGCATGCGCCTTACTGTTGGCTCTGGCACGCCAACCGGCTTTTTGATATTTGAAACAACTGCGCTGTCCATGGTGATTGTGTTTTGTGCTGCAAAGATAATATTAAAATGATTTAATAAAGAAAAAGATCTTTAATAATCTTAATTTATATTTGGTCTAAAGAAGTTTAATTCTCATGGATTTGAAGGAGGAATATAGTTGTGATTAATATAAAGTGCAGTAAATAAGATATTAAACATAATTCCTGTTTAGGTAATACTGAATTCACATAATGATTTAAATCATTATATGTACCGATATAACATCATCTTATTAAAGAATAAAGTCTCTAATATAAAAGGTAAAAGGAGGTGTGATGCTCAGGAAAATGGTGTCGAAAAAAAAAGATCCTGACATTTCAGCAACCGTATTCCTCGCGTTGCTTTTTTGGGATACTTGTGAGCACCAATTGATAGGATTCATCAATCCATTGTTTTATCCTGTTGTAGTCTGATGCAGTTTCCATGTCAACTGATATCCAGTGTTTTTTGTTCATATGATAGCCGGGTAAGGCTTCGGCATATCTGTCAATCCGGTCAATTACATCCTCCGGGCTTGCCTTGATGTTGATGCGCAAAGGCCCATCAAGGTTGGCCAATAAGAACATTTTGCCTGCCACTTTAAAAACAAGTGTGTCATCACCAAACGGAAGGCTCTCTGCAACAGCGGGTTTCGATAAGGAATAATCCCGTAATTCTTCTATATTCATGATGTTGGTTTTGTTGATTACAAAGAACGGATTTTTTTTTATCTGCATCCAATTTTCAACAGAAATGGTTCATTCATTAAAACCACAAGAAAGTTTAACTTTGTGGCTTCCTCTATAAATTTAAAATCAAATGTATGCGTTGTAAAATAGTATTCCTGTTAGCATTTCTTTTGGGTAGTTTTGTTGTTGATGCCCAGAATTTTACATTCGACACACAGCAACTAGAAAAGCATATCCGTTTTTTGGCTTCTGATTCACTCAAAGGCCGCTATGCCGGCACTGCTGAGGATTTGGTTGCTGCTACCTATATCAGGGACCAGTTTGCGGCTAATGGCCTCGATTTGCTGTTTGACAATGGTTTTCAGTCATTTGAAGTTGTGACTTCTATCGAACCCGGCAGTGACAACAGCCTGTCCATTGCGGGAAGCCAGGGTGTCTTTGGCGAAGATTACGGGCTTTACGCTTTCAGCAGCAGTGCGACAGTTGAAGCGGAAGTTGTTTTTGCTGGCTTCGGCATGGTTATCGAAACCGATGAATTGCAGCACAATGACTATGAGGGCTTGGATGTGGAAGGTAAATGGGTGCTGGTGCTCAAAGGCGACCCTGATCCTGACAGCAACGAAAGTGCTTTCATTCCTTATGCCGATGCCCGGAGCAAAGCCTTGTATGCCCGCGATCAGGGAGCTGCCGGGTTGTTGCTGCTTGGAGGTGAGAAAAACAGCCCGGGGGACGAAGCAGCCCCCTTTGTGGTGGAGCGGTCAATTTTGAACGTTGGTTTGCCGGTGATTGACCTTCGCAAAGCATGGGCCGATGAAGCTTTGTTGCAGATTGGCCCCAAAACGGATAGCCTCGAAGCCTTAATGCTAAGTGGCAATAAGCCTTTCGATTATATGGTATTGCCCCTTGTTGCTGCCAAAACCTCTTTGATTCAAAACCGTGTTACCACTTTCAATGTTGCCGCCATATGGCCGGGAAGTGATTCCATCTTAAAAGACGAGTATATTATTATAGGTGCTCACTACGACCACCTGGGCATGGGCGGTCCCGGATCAGGTTCGAGGCACCCGGATACGATTGCACCGCATTATGGGGCAGATGACAATGCATCCGGAGTGGCCGGTATCATTGAGATGGCTGCCTACTTTGCTGAACCTGATAACAGCAGTGACAGAAGCATCATCTTTACTGCTTTTGGGGCCGAGGAGCTGGGTTTGTTAGGCTCCCTTTATTTTGCCAACAATCCTCCTGTAGAAAAAGGGCAAATGGTCGCCATGCTTAATTTTGATATGATCGGGAGGTTAAATCCTGAAAAAGCAGTTGCGGTGGCGGGCACAGGCACAGCAATTGAAACTGAAGACCTGCTAAGCAGTTTGTCTGAAAATAGTGTGCTTACCTTATCCTATTCGCCTGAAGGTTTTGGGGCTTCGGATCATTCCTCATTTTATGCACAGGATGTTCCTGTTATGTTTTTTTCTACCGGTGCCCATCCCGATTACCACACCCCATTGGATACTTACGACCGTATTAATTATAGCGGTATGGCCGAAGTGCTTGATTTTGTTGCTGCTGTAGCTACAGAACTGAGCAACAGGCCCGACAAACTTAGTTTTCAGGAAGCTGGGCCCCGCGAGCGGCAGCGCTCAGGTCGCGGGTTTAAAGTTACACTGGGCATTATGCCTGATTTTACTGCATCGGGTGGTGACGGGCTTCCGGTAGGTGGCGTCACCAAAGACGGGCCTGCTGATGGAGCCGGGATGCTGCGGGGCGATGTAATCGTAGCCATCAACGGGCTGAGCGTTGGCGATATTTACGACTATATGAACCGACTGAAACAATTGAAACGGGGCGAAAGGGCTCATGTTGATGTGATACGCAACGGGGAGAAAGTTGTCTTGATTGTGGATCTATAGCAAACTATATGTTGAATTCTCAACTGATTTATATAAAACTGGTTACGGATAGCCTGCTGATGAAATTCCTGAAGTTTGGCCTCGTTGGGTTTTCTGGCCTTTTTGTTGATTTCGGCCTCACATTCCTCTTTAAGGAAAAGTTTCACATCCAGAAATATGTGGCCAATGCCATCGGTTTTATGTCAGCGGCCACCTCCAACTATATATTGAACCGGATATGGACTTTTCAGAGCGAAAATCCGAATGTGGCTTTTGAATATACCGAGTTTATTCTTATTTCACTCATTGGCCTGGCCATCAATACACTGATCCTTTGGATGCTTGTGAGCAAGTGGCAAATAAATTTCTACCTGAGTAAGGTGTTTGCCATTGCCGTGGTGACCATCTGGAATTTCTTTGCAAACCTGATGATTACTTTTGCCCCAGTAGTTTAAGTATTTTTGCGCAACAGCCGAAATTTTGTGCTGTTTTTAACCTTAATTTATACTGATTAAAAAAAGCATTTTACCTATCTTTGGCAATTCAATTTACAAAAATTTAAAAACATTTCTTATGGCTCTTGAAGTAACCGATTCAAACTTTGATGAACTTGTAATTCAATCAGATGTACCCGTTATTGTTGATTTTTGGGCAGTATGGTGTGGCCCTTGCCGGATGGTAGGACCCATTGTAGAGGAAATAGGTCAGGAATATGAAGGCAAGGCACGCGTTGTTAAACTCGATGTGGACAACAACAATACCACTGCTGCCAAGTTTGGTATCCGTAATATCCCCACCATTCTCTTTTTTAAAAATGGTGAAGTTGTTGACAAACAAGTTGGGGCCGTGCCCAAAACTGTGCTTGTAAGCAAGCTCGAGGCACTACTTTAATTTGTAACTAACGAATTTTGAAATAGCCCCACTGCTCAATAAAGCAAGTGGGGTATTCTTTTGTATCGCCCATGAAATATGTTATCGACCAGCAAGCCCTTAGCCGTTTTGGTAGCCTTGAATTCCTTGCCAAACAAGTGGTTGAGGGGTTTATTACCGGACTGCACAAAAGCCCTTTTCATGGCTTTTCGGTTGAGTTTGCTGAACACCGCTTATATAATCAAGGGGAGTCGATAAGGCATATTGACTGGAAACTTTACGGGCGTTCCGAAAAATTATTCGTAAAACGCTTCGAAGAAGAAACCAATCTGCGCTGTATGATTGTACTCGACCAATCATCCTCCATGTATTTTCCGATGAAAACCAATGCGGATATCAACAACCCAAGCAAGCAACTTTTCTCAGTGTATGCCGCAGCATCACTGATGGAGCTTATGCGCAGGCAGCGGGATGCAGCCGGATTGGCCGTTTTTTCAGACAAGCTTGACCAAATTACAAAGTGCCGATCAAGTGCTACCCACCACAAGCACTTATATAGCAAACTGGAGCAACTGATTGATCCCGAAGCTGGTAAAGATAGCAAGCGTACGGCAGCAGCGCTGGCCCTTCATCAAATTGCAGAACAGCAGCATCAGCGCTCACTTGTGATTGTTTTCAGCGATATGATGGACGACCCGTCGCAAGCTGAAGAAATGTTCCCGGCCCTACGCCATTTAAGGTATAATAAACATGAAGTGGTGCTTTTTCATGTTACCGACCACAAACAAGAAGGCCTATTGGATTTCGACAACCGCCCTTACCGCTTTGTCGATCTGGAAACCAAAGAAACAATCAAACTAAATCCGGTTGAAATACAGGAACCCTACCGCGAAGCCGTCGAAAGTCGAAAAAACGAACTTAAATTGCGTTGCGGACAATACCGCATTGATTATGTAGATGCAGATATCAATTTGGGTTTCAATAGTGTATTGCTCAATTACATGATTAAGCGGGCTAAATTATACTAATGGCCTGCTCTTTTTTCAAATTAGACTCATTCTAAATTACATCAAAGCCTTTTTTCAATCAAACACTTCAATATATTTGTAGTTCAATTCAAGTATTAGGATACCAGAATGTCAGCAATTATATTTTTGATTTTCATTGGAATACTGGTAGCGGGAGGCTTTTTGGCTGCCTTTATCTGGGCAGTGCGGAGTGGGCAATACGATGATGATTACTCGCCCTCGGTGCGCATGTTGTTTGACAACAAAAGCCAAATGGATCAGCAGGAAGCGGATAAGCTGTCGGAAAAGGAAGTGTTAAAAAAAACTGAAATAAAGCCAAAACAACAATAACCTAAATCAAATTTTATGGAGCTACAGAAGTTTACTTATGACAACAGAATCGCACGCATGTTTTTAAATGCCACTGTTTTGTGGGGCATTGTGGCCATGCTGGTCGGTTTGCTTATTGCTTTGGAGCTTGTTTTTCCAAGGCTTACACACGGGGTTTCTTTCCTGTCGTTTGGCAGGCTGAGGCCTTTGCACACCAATGCTGCTATTTTTGCCTTTGTCGGCAATGCCATTTTTATGGGGATTTATTACTCCTTGCCCCGTTTGTTGAAAACACCTATTTATAGCCAAGCCCTTAGCAGTATTAATTTTTGGGGCTGGCAGTTGATCATTGTATCAGCCGCACTTACCCTGCCTTTCGGCTATACAGTAGGTAAGGAATATGCCGAGCTAGAGTGGCCTATTGATATAGCCATTGCAATAGTTTGGGTAGTTTTTGGCATCAACCTGATTATGACTACAATAAAGCGTCGGACGAAACATATTTATGTGGCCATTTGGTTTTATATTGCCACCTTCGTAACCGTAGCCGTACTGCACATTGTAAACTCGATCAGCATACCGGTTTCATTTTTGAAAAGCTATCCGGTTTATGCCGGTGTGCAGGATGCCTTGGTGCAGTGGTGGTACGGACACAATGCGGTTGCATTCTTCCTTACAACACCTTTCTTAGGACTGATGTACTATTTTGTGCCCAAGGCTGCCAACAGACCGGTTTATTCGTATAAACTTTCGATTATCCACTTTTGGTCGCTGATATTTTTATACATCTGGGCCGGACCACACCATTTGTTATACTCAGCACTCCCTGACTGGGTGCAGGCACTTGGGGTGGTTTTTTCAGTTATGCTGATTGCCCCCTCATGGGGCGGTATGATTAATGGCCTGCTCACGCTCCGCGGTGCATGGGACAAAGTTAGGCAAGACCCAGTTTTAAAGATGTTTGTAGTGGGTATTACAGCCTATGGTATGGCTACTTTCGAAGGTCCGTTGCTTTCGCTTAAAAGCGTAAATGCCATCAGCCATTTTACTGACTGGACCATCGCCCACGTTCACATTGGTGCACTCGGATGGAATGGTATGCTCACTTTCGGTATGATATACTGGCTGTTGCCCAGGCTTTACAAAACAAAGCTCTGGAGTGTGAAGCTGGCCAATGCCCATTTTTGGCTGGCTACTACAGGTATGCTTTTCTTTGCTATTCCGCTCTATTTTGCCGGCATCACCCAAAGCCTGATGTGGAAAGAATTCACTGAAGAAGGCTTCCTCAAATACCCCAACTTCATGGAAACTGTTGTGCAGATTTTGCCCATGTATTTCCTGCGTGTGTTTGGAGGCCTCCTATATATTAGTGGTGTAGTGCTGCTCATCATCAATGTGATTAAAACAGCACAGATAGGCACATTTGTAGCTACCGAAGAAGATGAGGCTCCGGCCTTTAAGCCGGAATCAATCAGTGGCGACCGTGGCCATCGCAGAATTGAAGGAAAGCCGGTATTATTTACCATTATAGCACTTGTTGTGATTTCTATTGGTGGTATTGTTCAATTTGTGCCCATGTTTATGGTCGAAAGCAATGTGCCTACCATTTCTGCAGTCACACCCTATACACCCCTCGAATTGCAAGGGCGCGATATCTATTTGCGCGAAGGGTGCTACAATTGTCATAGCCAGATGGTGCGGCCTTTCCGCTCTGAAGTGGAACGTTATGGCGATTACTCCAAAGCAGGTGAGGCCGTTTATGACCATCCATTCCAGTTTGGTTCAAAACGTACAGGACCCGATTTGGCTCGTGCCGGAGTGCCTGGTAGCCTGGTGCATAAGCCCAACTCCTGGCATTATAATCACTTCCTCGATCCGCAGAAAATGATACCACAATCTATCATGCCTCCTTATCCCTGGCTCATTAAGCGCGATTTAGACATAAGCTCAACACCCAAAAAAATAAGGGTGATGCAAGCACTTGGAGTGCCTTATCCCGATGGTTATGATCAGATTGCCAATGATGATTTGATGAAGCAGGCAAATCAAATAGCTCAAGGCTTGCGAAATGAAGGCATTGAGGTGGATGATACCAAGGAAGTGATTGCAATGATTGCGTATATTCAGCGTTTGGGTGCTGATATTCACAGGGCAGGATCGTTAACTTCAACCAAATAAATAGAAACATGAGACTTGCACGTAATGTACTGGAAGGTGTAGTGGGGCTTGAGATTTTTCCAATCATTGGCTTTATCATTTTCTTTGCTTTTTTCATCGGCCTGATTATTTGGGTTGTACGAATGAATAGTAAAGACGCTGATGATTACAGCCATATGCCACTGGATATGGATAATGAGGAAAGCCTTTCGCATAACGGGAATAAATCATGAATTTTTTGAAACAACAAATAGTATAGCTATGACAACAGAAAAAAATCCATCGGACAAGCATAATGAAGATTATGAAATAGACACCCTGACCAACGACCGCCTGATGAAAGACCACGAATACGATGGCATCAGGGAATTGGATAATGGGCCGCCATCATGGTTCAACTGGCTCTTTATACTCACCATTGCCTTTGCTGTGATTTATCTGGTGAGGCTCTGGGTATTCAGGGCTGATGACCTGATTCAGATGAAGGAATACAATCAGGAAATGGCAGAGGCAGAGCGCAGGGCTCCAGCGTTGGAAGATGCAGGGGTTTTTGAGGTGAAACTACTTACCGATGCACAATCGCTGGCCAATGGTAAACAAACATTCGATAACATATGCGCTGTGTGCCACCTTGTGGATGGCGGAGGCCTGGTGGGTCCAAACCTTACGGATAATTATTGGATTCATGGCAATTCAATTGACGACCTTTACAGGATAACAACCGAAGGCGTTATTGAAAAGGGTATGATTCCATATCGCGACCAATTGTCGCCCCGGCAGCGACTCGAGGTAAACAGCTATATCCTTGAAAAGATTGTCGGTTCAACACCTGCTAAGGCCAAAGACCCTCAAGGCGATTTATACGAATAAGTTGGCCCTTTGGTGGCCCATTTTTTATGCATTGTACATATGAATGATCAATTAAATAAGTAATCATAGGGCAACCCCCGCAGCCGAAGGCTGTGGGGGTTGCATTTTACACTTTTTCTTTTCAAACCACACAAAACAAAATGCTCTATGAAAGAAATTGATAACGAGCGTAAGCACGATAACAAAACTTTCTTTCGCGATAAACTGCCTACTGTTGACGATAGCGGAAAACGCAATTGGGTCTTCCCAAAACGCCCCAAAGGTAAAATATACAATTACCGATGGATTGTGTCAACCGTATTGCTTGCCCTGCTTTTTATTGGCCCCTTTATTCGCTATAAAGGAGAACCGTTTATGCTCTTTAATGTGCTTGAGCGGAAATTCATCATTTTTGGGCAGGTTTTCTGGCCGCAGGATTTTCACCTCGTCGTGCTCTCCATCATCACACTTGTCGTTTTTATCATTTTGTTCACCGTAATTTTTGGTCGTATCTTTTGCGGGTGGGTATGCCCACAAACAATCTTCATGGAGTTTGTTTTCAGACAAATAGAGTACCTTATCGAAGGCGATTTCCACAAGCAGAAAAAACTGAACCGGCAAAAATGGAATTTTGAGAAGATATGGAAAAAATCCCTTAAGCAATTCATTTTTTTCACCATTGCCTTTGTAATAGCCAATACCTTTTTGGCTTATATTGTGGGAACCGACCGCCTTTTTGAGCTGATCAACGATGGCCCGTTGGCCCATCTGAGCAGTTTTGTTGCCATTGTAATATTCTCCGGGGTGTTTTATTTTATTTTCGCTTTTTTCCGCGAGCAGGTTTGCATTATTGTTTGTCCTTATGGCCGTTTGCAAGGTGTTTTGCTCGACGAAAAGTCTATCGTAGTGGCCTATGATTATAAACGCGGAGAGCCTCGTTCCAACTTCAACCCATTGGAAAACAGGTCTGAAACCAATAAAGGTGACTGCATTGATTGCCTGAGCTGCGTTACGGTATGCCCCACAGGTATCGATATCCGCAATGGCACACAATTGGAATGTATCAACTGTACGGCCTGCATTGATGCTTGCAACCAAATCATGGACCGCGTTAAGCTTCCCCGCGGATTGATACGTTATGATTCCGAAAAAGGCATCTTAACCGGGGCAAAAAAGATTTTCAATGCACGCTCCATTGCTTAT
The DNA here is from genome assembly GCA_018400955.1 of Bacteroidales bacterium. Taxonomy (GTDB): domain Bacteria; phylum Bacteroidota; class Bacteroidia; order Bacteroidales; family F082; genus CALAZZ01. Next base: position 5,626 of record JAGYLH010000062.1, on the reverse strand, counting down.
TCCATTATTCTTAGCATACTTTTAATAGTGGTCAGCTCACTCTTTATCCTGCGCTCCGATGTGGAAGTGACCATTTTGCGTATTCCGGGTACACTTTACCAAGAGTATGGCCCCGAAAACTATTCCAATATCTATACAATCCAATTGGTGAACAAAATCCGGGGCGATATGCCTATTGACCTGAGGATTACCTCGCATATGGGAGAAGTCGTTTATATGGGCGAACCTATCTCAGCGGTTGATGGCATGCTGTCTGAAGCAACTTTTATGGTTGTTTTGCCGAAAAATGAATTGAAATCTAGTAATACACCCATACAAATAGGTATATTTACAGATGACAGGCTGATTACTACTTACAAAACAAGTTTTATTGGGCCCAATACGCTCGATTATTAATAAATATAATGTTACTATGCAAATAAAATGGAACTGGGGCACAAAACTGGTGCTGGCGATGGCAGCCTTTATGATTATGGTAATTGCATTGGTTGTTGTAATGTTTCAGCAAGACATCAGTCTTGTTGAAGTTGATTATTATCCGCGTGGCCAGGCACATCAGGAATTGATCCAAAAAACTCAGAATACGATACCTTATGCAACTGAAATAATTGCCACTTATGAAAGAGGAAATATCTTGATCGGTTTTCCAGGCTTTTTCAAGCCGGCGGCCTTGAATGGGACGGTACATTTTTACAACCGGACCACCGATACAGGCGACCGCTATGCAACACTTGCGCTTGATCAGAACAATACCTTTACCTACAAGGCTGTTGGCTTAAAGGGCAGGTACATTATCAAAATTGATTGGGTGCAGGACGGCGTAGGATACTATACCGAGAAAAATCTTTCTATTGAATAAATATTTAAGGTGATTTTATTTAAAGTGATATGTTTGAATTATATACAGCATTAACAATAGGCCTGATCGGGAGTTTTCACTGCATTGGCATGTGTGGGCCAATAGCCGTTGCCCTGCCTTTGGGCAACCGAAAATGGTTTGGAAAGGTTTCTGGTGCCCTGCTCTACAATATAGGCCGATCGCTTACCTATGGCCTGCTTGGCGGGGTTTTTGGCTTATTGGGCAAAGGAATAGAAATGGCTGGTTTTCAGCAGTGGGCTTCCATTGTTATTGGCATTGTAATGATTATGACAGTAGTTTTCCCCTTCCTTTTTAAGGGAAAGCTCAATGTGGAACAACTTATGTTTGGCTATGCCGGCAGGCTTATCAGCAGGTTCAGGACGATGTTTGGCATACAGTCCTATAAAAATCTGTTTTATATTGGTTTGCTAAATGGACTATTGCCCTGTGGCCTGGTGTATGTTGCGGTGGCGGGTGCCATCAACACGAACGATGTGGTGATGGGTATTTTATTCATGATTGTGTTTGGTTTGGGCACCATTCCCATCATGTTGAGTGTTTCGCTGGCAGGCAATATCATCAGCCAGGGCTTTAAAAAGCGAATGAACAAAGTGATACCTGTATTTATTGTTACACTTGGTATCTTGTTTATTTGGGGGATTCTGTCCTTTAGAGTTATGTATGACCAAAGGCACCAGATGCTTTTCAGACCCGACGAGGAGTAAGTGGAGGTGCTTGTTGTAGTTCAGGTGATTAGCTGTTAAAAGACCATTTGAGATATTTTAAAAACTTGTCTCTTTAAGGTTTAATGAGAAGAGAAAAGAATTATGAACTTTTTAAATCTGTTGATTGTATCATTAATTTTTAGTAGTGGTTCAGTTCACCATTTTATCCGCTCGGCAGGCCTGCCGGATTTTTATGGCATTGCAGATTGAAACAGTGGGTTTGGTTTTTTTTCTTTGGTTCGGGGGCTTATCGCTGGGTATGCGGCAAACCCGAACCGGCTTTGCTGACTGCTCAGAGCTCCACTTATTGGAAGAAGGTAAAGGTTTGAATATGGTGTGTTTGGCATTTCAACGCTCAAATCTTTCAAACTACTACTATGTTTCTTAACTGCTATCATCTTCATTTTTAGCACTATCTGCCAAATCCACTATATTTTTTTTAGGCAACGTTTTTCTGCCTTAAAGCACTGTCATAATTTGTATTAGCTCACCAAAAATTATCAATAGTAGACTTGATATAATTCCTTTCTTTAATGTCAATTTATGGAGAATTAGCCTAATTCCGATTATTATTCCAAAAAGTCCAAGAACTGAGTTTAGAATCAGTGTCCATTCTGGGTACATAAACAACCAAAGTAGTCCTGAATAGTTATATTGATAAAGCAAATATAAATTATCCCAAACCCAGTAAGCATTGATAAGAATAATTATCAGTCCAGTTATTAACTGCTTGTTTATTTTAGGGCATCTCTAAAAACTACTTTTTTTGACGCCAATTTCGAAACAAAACTATACTATGGTTTTCTAAAAACCTAATTTCATGTAAAAATATTGTATATAGTTGTATTACAGCACTATACAAAATGGTATCTTTCACGTCTGGACACACCTATCCCATGGCAACCACTATTTTTAATTGAGTACAGCGACAAATATTGTAAGTGAGGTTCATCATCCCGATTTTGGCGCTTGCTCTGGCAATGCCAATGGTACGTACAATGGAGCCATGCATGCTGTTTTCTACAAAGCCGAACACGTGTTCAACCCTTACGCGTATGCTTGATTTCTCTTTATTGCTGGCTTTTTGAGTGTCGGTTAAAGGTTTATTCCTGTATCCTTTTGCATGTACTTTGCTTATTACCTCTTTCTTTTTGTATATTTTCTCCTGATCTTCACCGGTGTAAGCACTGTCAGCATAAAGTGGCTGATTCTTGTCTTTCTCTGTTAGTAATTGTTCTATGGCTTGTGAATCATGAACCGAGGCATCGGTAACTATGTATTCTTCAATTAGTTTTGTCTTGGTATCCGCTTTTATATGGTTTTTATATCCATAAAAAGTTGAATTGTTCTTCTTTGTCCATCGGGCATCCACATCCTTTTGAGCCAGCTTATGAGGCTTCTCGCTCCATTGCTTCGGAGCAGTTCCGGTTTCTTTAATGTGCTTGTTCTCTTCACGGGTATTGCGTTGGCGTGGTGCTTCCACAAAACTGGCATCAACCATTTTTCCTTCGTTTGCAAATACGCCTGCAGCATCAAGGGTTTTGTTGAAACGATTGAATAAACCCACGATAACATTTTTTTCAATAAGATGCTCACGAAATAGCCAAAAAGTACGACTATCAGGAACTTTATCACTTTTCTTCAATCCGAGAAACCGTTTGAAACTTGCACGGTCAACAATCTGAAATTCCAGTTGGTCGTCTGAAAGATTATACAAGCTTTGTATAAGAAGGGCTTTAAACAATAGCAGCTTGCTGAATGGAGGTCTGCCGCCTTTCGATAAATCTTTTGTTTGATTTTTAAATGCCTGATCTAAAGGAGCTTCAAATATACTCCAGTCAATATATTCATTCAGTTTTACCAAAGGATCCCCAAGTTTACTTAGTGTTTCCAGTAAAAAATGGTCATCAAAAAGGCCGAGTGGGTTTATGTTTTTCATAGCTTGCTTTTATTGCAGCAAATATAGCAAATCTAACGACTAAAACACGGTTAAGTTATTAACAATCAGGTGTATATATTAACAATTGGTTTTTAGAGATGCCCTTTAGTACTATTCACTGATTTTATAGTTATTAAATTGTCTTACCTTTTTTCTTTGTTCCCTTTCAATTACTAAATAAATCATAAATGGAACCCCAATCATTCCAACTAAACCTGCAATCACGTAGATGTATGCGGATTGGAAAATATAGTCCCAAATCCATACAAAAATTAAAGGAGTTCCAACAAGGAATATTATCAGTCCGATAACTTGTGCAATCTTGCTTTCAGTTGCCTTAATTCTATTGATGTGATAAAAGTTTTTTTGTCCGCAATTTTTACAAGTCAGTTCGATTTTATCACCTTTTGATTTTGATAATTCGACTCTGTCAGATTCCCAACGTGAAAATCTAATCTCCTTTTTACAATTATGACAATTTGTGTACAGTCTCATTATTCAATTAAAGCCTTTTCAATAGTTTCTATTTTCATTCTGCCAAATGTTGCCTAACGAGCGAGTATAAGCAATATAGCGTCTATTTCCTCCTTATATACATCTCTCACATTCATAGTGTTTATTTTTCAAACCCTAAAGATAAAAAAACTAACCCATGCACTTGGCAGGCCTGCCGAATCTTTTTGGCTTTATGTTCTGAAACAGTTGGTTTGAGTTTGTTCCTTAGGTCTGCAAATCTATCGCTGGTTATTGTAGTCTGGGACAGATCGCTCAGCGTCCTACTTATTTTAGGGCGTTTACTATTTTATCGAATAATTTGTCCCTGGTCCAGTTCCATATTTTTCTATTAAGTTTTTCTTTAATAATTCTGGCAAAATTCGTTTAACTGTTGGATTAGGGATGTTTAATTTCTTGGCAATTTCTCCTGACTTGCATCCGGCATTATTTTCGATAAAAGTCAATATGGATTTTTCTCGTGGAGATAATCTTGTTTCAACTCCTTTGCTTTCAAGCTTTATCATTAGTTGAGTCTGAACATTTCCAAGGGCATTAATGAAAAATCGAATCCAATCCGTAACATCTTCATTGGGTCTTGCTGCCTGACAACTCCTTAAAACGCTGTAGTATTCTGTTTTTCTATTTTCTATTTCATGTTCAAAGCTAACATACTGAATCCATTTATAACCGTGTTTTAGTAAAAGCAAAGTTGAAAGCAATCTGCTTAATCGCCCGTTTCCGTCTTGAAATGGATGTATGCTTACAAATTCATAGGCAAATATTGCACATTTTACCAATGGATGGGTTTCATTGTCATTTATATACCAATCAACCAGAAACCTCATCGCGTCCTGAGTAGGGAATCCTGCTTCTGTTGTCTGAAATATTATCTGCCGTGTTCCATCTGGCAGTGTAGCTTCTACAGCATTGCTATGTTGTTTGTAGTCTCCTTTGTGCCATGAATCTTTATTGCTGTGTTTCAGTAGAATATTGTGCAAGTTTTTCAGACTACTTTCTGTTATAGAAATTTCTTGATATGATTCTGATATCAAATCCAGGGTTTCAAAATATCCTACAACCTCTTGAGAATCTCTATCAACAATTCTTGTGATGTCAATTTCCTTTAATAGAACTTCAACTTCCTCGTCTGACATTTTTGAACCTTCAATCCTTGTTGAAGCTCCCACACTCCGAACAGTAGCAATAGTTTTCAATTGCTTTAGGCTCTGTCTTTCTTTCTTCTCTATCGAAGTCCATGAAGCATCAAATCTATCAATCTGACTAATTAAACGGATTAGTTCCCAGTCTAAAGTCAGTGAAAATGTATGTACCTTGTTTTCCATACCACAAATGTATCATTTTTATAATTGACAATGATACGATATGATTCGTTTTTATTAGATAAATATCCGATAGGTATGATACGATATGAGCTTATTTTATACGATAGCAGTACGATACCGTAGAGATAAAAAACTAACCCATCCGCTCGGCAGGCCAGCCGGATTTTTATGGCCCTGTATATTGAAACAATGGATTTGATTTTGTTTTTTTGGTTCGGGAATTCATTACTGGGTTCCTGATACTCGGCACAGCGTGATTAGGGGC
>JAGYLH010000061.1 GCA_018400955.1 Bacteroidales bacterium | reverse complement strand
TGCCACTTTGAGAAAAATTGTTGAAACCGGGCTTGGTAAACAACTCGATGTGAGCATTAAATAGTGTGTGTCTTTAAAGTCCGATGGCTTCGTTTCAAATAGGCTCAGGCGTGCCAAGTATTTTAGAAGCGTATAGTAAAGATTGTTTCAAGTTTTCAGAGAACTTTTTACGTATGATTTTCCCTGATTCAGAAAAGTTATCCCACAAGTTACCCCACAAGTTACCCCGCAAGTTACCCCGCAAGTTACCCCGCAAGTTACCATGATAATGGCATTGCTTTGATTGATGCCCTGCACGTTTGTTCCATGTCAGTTATAGATGATGGTTTGGATATTGAAGGTTTTTTTAACTTTACACATCGAAAAGAATAAAAAGTGTGAAGATAGTAGCTATAAACAAGGTAAAAATATACGCTGTGTGGCCAATATACACTCGATGGCTGCAATACCAGGAGACAACACACAACCAAATTTGAGTAACTTTGTAACATAGAAATTAAAACAAATGCAACGATTAGAAATAAAAAACTTTGGGCCAATTAAGGAACTAAGTCTTGACATCAAAGACTTTACTATTCTAATTGGACCACAAGCAAGCGGAAAGAGTACAATTGCTAAAACAATTTTCTTTTTCAAGTCATTAAATGACGACTTGGTAAAGTATTTTTTTGAATCAATTGATAAAAACAATTTTTCTAAATCGATAGGGACATATGCAAAATCAATTCGGCAGAAATTTCTTGATTATTTCGGGGCAAGTACCCATTTAAATGGTCTTCAATTAAAATACTTTTACACCGAAACTGTATGGATAAGCATTACAATAGATACAAACCACAAATATATAAGCCCGAGTTTTAGTGACACATTCAAAGACTCCTTCAGAAATTTAGTGAATGAAGCTGATGATTTTTCCCAAACGCTTGGGCACCGAAATCCATCGCTTATGACTAGCAAAGACTTGCTTCAAATTGATAACGAAAAAAGAAAATTCATTTCTTACATTAAGGAAAAGTGCAACCTGATTTTTCAAGAAGATAGGGAATTGATATTTATTCCTGCTGGCAGAAGCTTACTAGCTACTTTATCTGACCAACTTCAGTTTATTAATCCAAGAAATATAGATTTCTTAATGCGTACTTTTTTGGATAAAATAAATATTGTGAGACCAATTTTCAATAAATCCCTTTCGGACATTATAAAAGAAAGGCGGCTTTTAACTCAGTACAGTATTGATTACAACAAAACAAAACTTGCTGAAGAAATCATAAGCAAAATTCTAAAAGGCAAGTATCAGTACGATAAAGACGGTGAAAAAATATTTTTTGAAGCGAATAAGTATGTGAAATTAAACTTTTCTTCATCAGGACAACAAGAATCACTTTGGATACTTCTTTTACTTTTTATCATCATTTTAGAAAAGCAAAACGTATTCATTGTAATTGAAGAACCGGAAGCCCACTTATTTCCAGAAGCACAAAAAGAAATATCAAATTTAATTGCTTTAATGTCCAATGTGGAGAATTCTCAAGTGATAATTACAACCCATAGCCCTTATATTCTAGCATCATTAAATAATTTGATTCTTGCAAATAAAACAGGAATAACTAATCAAGAAGCAATATCAGAGAAAATAAATATGAATCTATGGATAAATAGGAATAAAGTTTATGCGGCCCTCGTTACAAGTGGACAGCTTAAAGATATAATTGATAGCGAATTAAATATAATACAACAAGAAAATATTGACTCGGTTTCGAGGACAATTAATGATGAATTCGATTTTTTATTCCAATTTGAACCAGTTTAAAATATGGCTTGCAAACCTTACGAAAACTGTTTTGAATTCACAAAACAGAAAAACAAAATTGTCACTTGTACCGACAATAAATCTAGCACCAAGTACATTTATGAAAACGACTCTTTAGATGAATTATCAAAATATAATGTTGACGGCTGTTTGATTGATGATGATGGTTCAAAATGTGACTTTTTACTTCTGAATTGCGACAAAGCTATTTCATATTTCATTGAACTTAAAGGCTCTGATTTGATTAGGGCAGTTGAGCAGATTGACCGTTCAATTGACGTATTACATAAGGACTTTAGGACTTACTCGGTTGGTGCAAGGATAGTGTTAACAAGAGTGAATACAACAGACCTCAAAAGTGCCAAACTAATACGGCTTGAAGGTAAACTGAAAAAGCTCAATGGAAAGTTGATTAAACAATCAAGACAACTAACAGAAAAAAATTAAGAACAGTAGCCATCATTCATGTATAAAATATTGGGGGTTAAGTAGATATTTGAGGCATCCTACTCCCTAGCAGTCCACCTGAATTTGTTCACATTAAAATGCGCGAAAAAAATAGGTCAATTGAGGTTTCCCTGCAGACAACAAAGTTCGCACTACGCAACATCGGCATCGGAGCTCAACAGTAACCAAGCCCGTAAACGGCCAATATGCCTGGCAAAACAAACCCAAGCCAAATCATCCTGAGGCCATTGCAGCCGATATACCATTACCATGATAATGGCATTGCTTTGATTGATACCCTGCTTGTTTTTTCCATGTCAGTTATAGATGATGGTTTGGATATTGAAGGTTTTTTTAACTTTACGCGTTGAAAAAAATAAAACGCGTGAAGATGGAGGATAGAAATAAGGTGGAAATAGACGATATATTGCGGATACGCTTGTTGAGCTCAATTTAAAAAACACCAGTATGGAATATGAGGAAGTAACTATTTGGAAAGGTATCGAGTTTTCAGAAAATTGGTCAAACGCTGACACTTCGAAATTTGACGACTTAGCACCAAGTTGGTACAAAAAAAGAAAAGAGTTTGAGGAAGGCGAAAGTGGATACCAAGAATTTTTAGATCGACTTAAGAGACAGCATGCCATTGAAACAGGAATTGTTGAGAAACTCTATGATCTTTCAGAAGGCATTACTCAAACACTTATTAAAGAGGGATTTGTTGAATCATATATAAGTCATAATGATACAAATATTCCCCCTAAGAAATTGATGCAATTCCTTCATGATCATTTTGAAGCGATGGATTTCATTTTCGATCTTGTCAAATCAAACCGGCCACTTACTGTTAGTTTTATTAAAGAATTACATCATTTAGTCACACAACACCAAGATTATACAGAAGCAGTCAACACTTTTGGAAAGCTTGTTCAGGTAGAACTATTAAAGGGACAATTTAAGACACAAGAAAATAACCCTAAACGTAGTGATGGTCAGATTTTCATTTATTGCCCACCGATTCACGTAGAAAGTGAAATGGATAGATTAATAGAGATTTATAATGAAAAATCTCATAACAAATTGAATCCAATTATACTATCTGCATGGGTACACCATGCTTTCACACAAATTCACCCTTTTCAAGATGGAAATGGAAGGATAGCAAGGCTATTAGCAAGCCTAATTCTAATAAAAGACGGTTTACTACCATTCACTGTAAAGAGAGAAGATAAACCTGCTTATATTAAATCACTTGAATTGGCGGATGATAATGAACCTCAAGAATTAGTTTCATTCTTCTCAATTGAACAAAAAAGAAGTATTGAAAACGCACTCAACTTCAAAACGGAAAAAACATACAATAGCTTGGCAGACTTAGCGAATGTTTTCAATAAGAAGGTTGAGCAGGCGACTTCAAGACAAAAAGTAAAACGAGAGAAAGAATTAAGTGATAATCGAAACAAGATATTTCACTTTATTTATGAAATATTAGGAGAAGTCAAAGAAGAGTTAAGGGAATTGATACCTATTGAAAAAGCATGGACAGGAGTTACAAGCATTAAACCTGATGACCAAGAAAAATACTATTGGCACACACATCAAATTACAGAGTATGCTTCTGTTCACAACTATTTCTTTAATAGAAATCTACCAAGAGGATGGTTTGGCGTATATTTTAATCTTCCGACAAATAGCAGTTACAATCTGGTTATTACAGTTCACCATTATGGTTATGAAGACGATGTGATTGCAGTTGGAGCTTTTTTGGAGTTTACAGAAAAATTTCAAGAGGAGGAGGACAAGAAACTAATCCCAATAAATATTGCACCGTTTACAATTTCTTTGGAGCAAGATTTAGGAATAAGAACCAAGGAAAACTTGAATTCCTATATCCATGACATTCTAAAGGTTGGGCTATCTATAATTATCAATGAAATAAACTAAAAACTAGCACAACAAATACGCTTTAACCACTGCCTGTCGGCCAGGCAGTGCCAACACAAGCTTGCTTGTTTTTTACAATGTCAGTAATAGATGATGGTTTGGCTATTGACGGTTTTTTTTAACTTTACGCGTTGAAAAAAATAAAACGCGTGAATATGGAGGACAGACATAAAGTTGAAATAGACGCTATGTTGCGGGTATTCGCTCGTGCCACAACTTTAGGAGCGACACGGTACAAACAAAGCAGCTTGATTTCCGGAATGATAAATTGACCCTTAAAATATGACAGATAAACCAGATGGATATGAGAAACAAAACTTTAATCAATTTTGGAAATCAGAGAGAGATTACCATTTCTATTTGCATTTCCTGTCGTAATTGGATTAGGAGTAAGTGGATTTCTGATTATAGATTCATTTCAGAAAGGACTAGCCAACTGATAGGTGGATTGTTTTTTTTTTAGGTTTTATTTCCATTGGATACATTTGTTTACTTTTCTTCAATGTATGGATTATACAGAAAGGACATTTATTATATTCTTCGATTAAAGGCTACAAGCAGATTCTGACTGGCATAAAAATATATAATGGGAATGTTGACTCAAAGTTTGTAGGATTTGGAAAACTTTTGGATAAGGGATTGTCTTTGCCGATTTATGATTTTAATAAAGCAGACATAATTTTGACTGATTACTCAATGATATTGTTAGGAGTGCCAAGTGGATTAACAAATATCAAAGTATCTTGCACACCAATTGAGTTGATTTTGGTGATAAATGGACTGATTATTCTTCTAATCGAGCAAAAATTGTTGATACAATAATTCTGACAGGGTGATACTTCATGTAAATGATGATAATTATAAAAAGACGATTAAGATTAATATAAAATCTGAAACAGAAATAATAAAGCGATGGCTAACAGCCGGTCATAAAACATTGCGCGGATAGTGGTAAATTTGGGCAACATAACATTTAATCAACTTCAGCAACGGTCTGATACGGAAGTGCTTCGAAATGCGCAACGTTTCATACCGGCAAAACGTTATAGGGCATTTGGGCAGACTGCTAAACATGAAAATTATCGACTAAAAAGTATTTGTACACAAAATGTATTGATTGCAAAAAGTGAGATTGTGATAAAAGTTGGGCGGCCTCTTTCGCGTTGAGTTAAAAATGAAGCACGGAGATAAAATTGAGATTAAATTGTAAAGCATGCAACAAGACTAAAAAATACGCAATAGATGATTTGAGAGCTCGAAAGTAAAATTGCCGCTTTGATTGGATTAGTGGTTTTGATTATTGGAACACCATCGTTTTATACTTTTGTGGGATTCTATTTGGCAATCAGGATTATATGGAGCATTTGGACTGATTTTAATAATTTGGGATTCCCGGTTCTGTCCCTACATGATTATAAATAAAAATGACCATAATAAAGTAAGTTCATTTAATAGAAGCTAAAGACTATGGATATTGTAATAGTAATTTTCCTATTATTTGGTGTTTCGATTTTCTTTGTCGTTGTATTTTCAATTACGTCAGTTCAGCAGAGAAAAGTCAAGATTATTACTATCTAAACTGGAAAGTGAAATTCAGAGCATGCCCAAAGTAAAAATTTCATTTAAAACCAGACTTCTAAGTTTACAGCAACTTTGGTGGATTGACCATAAAAGCTGAAATGTATTTCAATGATAGTTTTATAATGTTTTGCCCCAAAATAAGAGGACTGTTTAACGGAATGCATAACTTCAATCTACCGATTGATTTTCACAAAGGACATTAGAAAAAATATAAAAAGTATTACTCAGACTTATAACGTGATTCACCCAGATGAGATGAAAATAACGAGTATCAATAATCTAAAAATTAAGTATAAAGTGATTGGTGCAATTGATAGGAATTATAGCATACAAGTGAATTTTATAAATAAAATTGATTTAACAAGATTGAAAAATACAGAGAATAAATTACTGTCTTGATTGAGATAAAAAATAAACGCCCATAACAATGTGTCACCCGTAATGGCGGGAAAGTATTAAATATCAAGGTTTGTGGCTCACATCAACACCATCTCGGTTGATAGCGAAGAGCTCGAATCCCGCCACCTGCATACACTCAACGTTGTGAAATCGTAACAAAAAAAAGCAATGGTCTAAGTGAAATAACTGACAATCAACCAAGCAGATTAGAAATACAATTGAACCAAATTGAAGGATAAGATATTAAAAATAGAACGTGTCGAATATAAATCACCTTGGAACAGTGATGAATTCAGGAAAAGGTTGAAAGATATCTTTAGCCAGAAAATGTTTAGTTTTAAGCTAATCTTCACGGAAAGGAATTTATCAATAAAGATATTCAGGATTATTGACAAAATTACATTAGGAGTTTATTTGCGGGGCAGTGGTGACCCTGCTTATATCGTTGGAGAAATTCAAGAAATTGATAATCATGCAGAATCCATATTTCTGCAAGACCAAGTCAATCTTTCCTATATTGGGGTGGACTTTACCGGTGATTGGATTCATTTTGATTTTAGCGGCTTTTGGGTGAACATAAATATTGAAAAATAATGGCGGGACTATTTTTATTATTTATTGCTATTTTGTCACGGAAAAGGCTCCGGAGAATTTCTAAAAAACAGATTACTGAATAAATTTGAAAGAGTTTTGGGTTTAGAAAGAACAAAATATTTCTAACAACGATTGGCAATAAAAAACGCGCTACAACATGCCATACCTGAAAATTGCACGTAAAGTGCAGGTTTCAGATTTCTGCTTCGCGTTATCTTCCAGCCTTTCCCACACCCCCCTAAAAAGGATACCCGATCGCCAAATTCAACACCAGGTTGTCGCGGCGCCAGTCGGGCTGGCCAAACTGTATCTGGTCAAATACCCAGCGGTCGCCTTCGGCAAGCCAGGGGTTTCGCAAAGGCATGGCCAGGTCGAAGCGCAGCAGGAAGAATGAAATATCAAGCCGCACACCAAAACCTGCACCAACGGCCAATTCCTTATAGAAGCTGGAAAACTTAAACTCACCGCCGGCTGTCGAAGGGTTTGATTTGTGCAACCATACATTTCCGGCTTCAACAACTGTTTTTAATACTATAGAGCGTGAACTTAAATATCATCTAAGATTTGAACTTGGCGATCCTTTTGAAAACGAAACAAAAGAAAGAGTGAATCAAGCAACAAATCGCGAAACGGAATTATTAGAAAATAGCATCTCAGCCAACATACTTTTCTTGCAAATTTTCTCGATACGAAGCAGATTTCAGCCCATACCAGATAAAGAATCAACGCCCTGTTGTGAGTTTGGCCATTTCGTTATTCACGCTTGGCAAAATAATATTTCAGGCCAATTTGAAATAAAACTGTATTAAGTAAATTTCGGGTTGCATATACAGTTCCGGACTCCGAATAATGGGTAATCGTTTCATAATATGATGGATTCAAGTTTGCCAGGTAACTGCATTTCAGGTATATGTCAGCCTTTTCTTTAAAACGGTACCCTGTAGAAATACCGGGCTCAATACTGAAATTTGATTTTGAGGGAATATAACCATAAGCTCTTGTAGAATCAGGTCCGGCAGCAACCCAATTATTATCCCCGGGAAATGCTGAAACATACTGTCCCCACCCCATCATCGGCTGATTTTCAGTATAATCACGTGAGATCATTACATTAAAACCAACTTCAGGCTTGATAAAAACCTTATTCCGGGCTACTAAAAACTCCTTTCCAAAGCGTAATGGAATCAGCCAGCTTTCCTGCCCACTACTCGATGAAGCAGACTTGCTTGCTTCAGAAGTGCTGTAATTAAAATCGACAAAAGGGTGAGACGAATACATCCCATAAAACCCTGTTTCGATGCTGTATGAATCAAATTTGAATCCGACAAAACCTCCAAAAATACCTCCGATTGAGGCTTGTGTTAATGTTTGGGCTTTGCTGTTAACATAATTATATCGCTCAAACATACCGCCATTTTCATATCCAATATAGATTCCATTTTGTGCAATACAGCTAAGTGATAGCAGGGATGTGGTCAGGATTACAAATAATTTTTTCATGCTTTTTTTGGTTATAATTCTAACTCCAAAACTTATTCTCTTTAGAAATATTGCATGTTTTTTTGTCCATATAACTAAAAATAATTCACGCCTGATAATGACGCCTTTTAGGCCTTGCAGATCAGCTTATTCCGGTCAGGCTCTCTAATTTTATACATGCCTGAAATAAAAATTACCCGGCTTCGCCAATCCTTTAAAGGATTATTGAAGTCGGGTAAGCTGTTGTTTATCTTAGACTTATTCCGGGGGAATAATGATTTAGTTTGAGCCTATATCGCCCTGGCAAATGATGTTGTCAAAAGCAATTGATGTTTGATAAGTGTTTATGTAGCCATTGTAAACCAGCCAATTATCATATGTTATGGCAAGACCGCCATCAAGGCTTCGTATGTTGGTATAGCTTTTACCTGTAGTACCATTAACAGCGCTTAAAAGCTTTGTTACCGGGCCGCCGCCTATCGTTGAGGTGGAGCTCAGATTAATACTTGCCGGATAGGTTTGCCCGGCAATGGTGCCATTGAGTGAAATCGTGACAAGTGTATTCCCGTTTACCCTTTCCTGGAACAAGGCTGTGCCTGATACCTGATAGGCTTCCACTGTATTGAGGGCATAGGTTGTATCGTTGCTTGTCAGGATGTTTCCGCCAATATCTCCCTGGGCAAGGATTATATCGCGTTCACTGCTGCTTTTCATCACCTTGATGAAGCCATCAAAGGCATTTAACTCATCATAAGTGTGGGTAGTAACCAGTGTTGAGCTATTGCCATTAACATCCACCGGATTGAGGCTTACCACTGTGGCTCCGCCCTCCACCATTGAATTCATTGACAGCTCTGCCGGATGACTTCCTGAAATAGTGCCATTCAATTTTATTTCAATGGTCATGGTAGATTTACTTGTTTCAACAAAGGTAACTGTGCCGTTTACACCGAGAACGTCTTTTGTTTGCAGATCATATTTGGTTTCCAGTGCCGGGTCTTCGTCCTTTTTGCAGCCAGCGGCAGGCAGTAGCAAAACAGCAATTACCATCATGATTAGAATCTGTGCTATTCTTCTTGTTTTAAGCATTTTAATTTGAGATTTATTCTTCCACTTCTGGTGGAACAGTTGTAAACTATTTTACGGGGCAAAGTTCAGGTGTTATGGTCTGGAATATGTTATACAATACAAGAAATGATTTACATCATTCACATATTTCCAAAATTAAATTTTTGAAAAGGCTTCGCCTTTCAATCAACTTGTCTGGCTAATGATCACTGTAAAATACAGCTGTGTAAGGCGCGAATTAACAAAACCGGGCACCTAAATTATCGAGATGGGCCAAAAATCAGGCTATCCCATCAGCCTGCAGAAAAGAGCTTGCCTCCACCCTTTTTATCTTCACGTTTAGCCTCTTTGGCTGCCCTTTTTTCCTTCAGGGTTTTAGTGGGGGCTTTTTTAGTCGATTTTTCTTTGCCTTCTCTTTCTTTTGACATTTTATTTGTTGTTAGGTTGATTAAAATCCTTGGTCGGAATTACAAATAGCGGCAGGGAAGTGTTTTGCAACACTTTTTCTGTTACACTGCCCATAATAAGTTTTTCGAGCCACTTTTGGCTGTGCAAACCCATTACAATTACTTGGGCTTGAATCTCATCCGCAGTTTCCAGTATGGCCTCGGCCACCTCCCCTTCCCTTATAATTGTTTTGATGTTTTCGTCACCAAGGTGTTTTCGTGCACTGTCAAGGTAATGCAAGCCCATGTTTATAATCGCTTCAGTGCTGTCAAGCTGCATTTCGCTCATATTCATAAATCCGGTGAATCCTGTGATAGGCGAATAGTCCGCTGATGTATAATAAACCCTTTCGGCAATTATATGCAAAAGTACGACTTTTGCATCCAGGTTGAACGCCAGTGAATATCCTGCTTCAGCTACCATTTTTGCAGTTGGGCTATAGTCGAGTGCGATAAGCACTTTCTCTATTTTATTTGTTTTCATTGGTATCATAATTTTGCATAATTGATGAGTTCATTGTTGAATTTCTCTGTTTCTTCCAGGCATAAACTATGTCCGCTTTTTTCAAATGCGACGAGTTTTGAATCCGCTATCCCTCTCTTCATTATTCCAGCCAGGTCAAAGGAGCAAATCTTATCCTTTTTGCCATGAAGAATCAATGTAGGCATTTTTATTTTTGGGAGGTCTTGCCTCAGGTCGGTATCGCGCAAAGCGAGCAGGCATTGTGCAGTTGCGTATGAGGAAGCACTTATCCCAATACCATTTAACCAGCGGCCTATACCCTTGCTCAATGAGGTTTCGGTGGCCGAAAAAATCTGCGAAAAATCGGACAGAAGCTTGGGGCGGTCCTTGAAGTTTAAACGTATAAGTTCATCTACATCGCTTATGGGGAGATTATAGGGAAAATCATCACGCCGTGTCCACAGCGGGACAGCAGCCCCGGCCAGCACAAGCTTTGAAACGCGGGCACCCTTGAACAGGCTGATATACCTTACAGCAATGGCCCCTCCCATGGAAAACCCAACCAATACAGCATCCTCAATATCCAGTTTGGCTAGAATTTTTTTAATATCAGTTGCGTGTACGTCGTAATTGTATTCACCATAAGGTTTGCTCGATTTGCCAAATCCCCTCAAAGTAATACCGATTACACGTAATCCGCTATTCATCAAATCGTTATACTGGTATTCGTACATTTCATCGCTCAGCGGCCAACCATGAATCAGCACTATGGGCCGGCCTTCACCGCCGTCGTTGATATGAAGCCTTACATGGGGTTCAACTTCAATGTACTCTGCCCTTGCAGGCGTATTTAAAACCGGTTCTGCTGTGTTTTTCATCTTAGTAATTATTCGTTATTTATTGTCAATATCGATCGGTTAATGTCATCGTTAATCAGTGAATTTTCTATGGCAATACAGCGAAAAAGACAATTGAAAGAAATCAACGTTTGTTTTATATTATTGTTTTTGCCGCTTAAAAATTCGCCAATTCAAAGGTGATGCAAGACCTGCTCTAATGTGTTACAGAACTTCCGGAAATATTTACATTTTTTACACCTCAAATCTAATCAGTTGCGACCAGAAATTGGTCATTTAAAAAGGATTTAATAAGCAGATATGATCTGTAGTAACATCCTGTTTATTAAGCAACTATTCCTGCTTCAAATTAATCATGTTGGTTGAGTTACACAAAGTGTGAAACATCAGTAATATAACCTTTAAGCGCGGCAAGCAGGGCAGAAAAAACAAAACTGATCAATAGCAAAAAACTGATAACTAACACAAAACCAAAACTTTTGGTGCGGTCGATCAGGTAGCGTAAAATCCCCCCTTTTGGGTCTGATCTCAGCTCCCATATACTGTTAATCGAGATTTGCAGATGATAAAACACCCCTGTTGCACCAAACAAAAGTGCTCCAATTCCGATTACGGCTGTCACCCAGGAAGTTTGGTTCATGCTTGCCATACTGAAAATTGACGCTACCGAATCAGCAGTTGCCTGGCCCATGGTTGAGTGTATCTCTTCATACACCTGGCCTTCAATATTATCGCCACCCCAAAAATAACTTAACATCCCAATGATAACAACCAGCAAACCTGGCAAGGACAATATGGCATAATAGGCGATAATTGCACTCAAACGCCATGGGTCCCTGTTCCAATAAATGGCAGTATTCTTCAGAAGTGACCACATATGTTAAATCTGAAACTCTCCGGTAGTTTTTCGTCTTCCATGGGAAGGTCCGACAGTTTCTTTGATTCATTTTTCTCGGGCTTCATTTTGCTTTTCAATTTTTTCGGCTTTGTTAATGCATATCAAAATTAGAAAAGTGCAGGTCTGTTGCTATTACACAATTCCTTGAAATACTTACATCATTCACAGATTAGTAAAATTTAGAACTTCTATTGAAGTTGATCAAAAGTTTATCCAGCAGCGCAAAAAATGTACATTTGTATATTGACTTGCAGATGGATCCTCATCTATAACTGCAAACAAACCAAAAGATAAACAATGAGAACATTAAAACCATTGACTTTAGCTCTTCTGGCACTTGCTTCCTTAGGTGCATACAGCCAAAATACGACCACAGAATCAGCAACTTCAGATGCAAAACCATTTCAAATCGGCATCAGCCTTTCGCCCGATATTTGTTTCCGGACGCTTAAAATCCATGATGAAGATGCTGCTGGCGACCTTCCCATAAAGCTGAGAAATGACATGGAAACAGCTAAAATTGGTTACACCGCCGGACTGAATATTCGCTACAACATCAATGACTTTTTTGGCCTGGAAACAGGCTTGCATTACTCGAACAAAGGCTACAAAACAAAAATGACAGATGTAATTATCTGGCAGCCTGAGCAAAGTGATCCCAACAAGATGGGATTTATCTTCAATTTTCATTACATCGATTTACCTGTAAAAGCCACATTCACCTTTGGCACAAATCCACTTCGTTTTTTCACAAGCCTGGGCCTGACGGCCAATATTTTCCTCATTGAAACAGAGACGGAAATTTTGGTTTATTCAGACCGCACTGACAAAACAACCCGGCGGACAAACTATGATTACAACAAGGTAAATATTTCACCAACAATTGGTATTGGTATTGATTATAAACTAAACAGCAGCATGAATTTGCGGCTTGAGCCGACTTTTAGATACGGTGCAATGAAAATCATTGACACTCCGCTGACAACCTATTTGTATAGCGGCGGAATAGTTATCAGCTATTATTTTAATCTTTAAATTTTGCCAAATGAGGTTTACAAGGTTTTTTTGATGGGCTGTAATCGACAACAATAAACCAAATCGCTCACAGTATGTACACTAAGCTATTTATTTTTATCTTATTTGTGATTTACAGCACAAGTGTTTTTTCGCACAGAAACCAAACGAATTCCGTAATGGATCCTGAAATTGAAAGTCTTTTGAAGAAAGCCAAATTTGAAATGGGAACCATCGTCAAGGGAAATGACACCATCCCCGCCAGTATTTTGGTGTATTCGCGAAAGAATAGAAAGTACAGCCATTATTATTGTATTGTGAAAAGCGCGGATGATTCAGTGCGCGTGTATCTTCCCACAGAGATTGACGGTTATTCTGTTAATAACCAGAAGTATATAAAACAATTATTTGACGGGAAATTCATCTTTATAGAACACCGGGAAGAAGGACGTGTTGAGTTGTATTCGAGGGGCCCCATAACAACTGATAGCAGGGTATTGTTTTTCCTGAAATTCCCAACTAAAAAATATTATGTGGTTATTTCCCCCTACGATAAAAGTATTGATATACAGTCATCAGAGGACAGCAGGGGGGAGCCGATGATTATTTACAGGACAAATGATATTGACTCAAAATTCAAAAACTTTGTCAAGGATTATTTCAGCGATTGCACACAAGTGGTAAATATGGTGAATTCCGGTTTCTACACAATCACCGACATTCCAACTGTTGTTAGAATTTACAATGCTTGTTTTGAGGAATGATACGATTAGAAAATCGCCTCCCAATCCTATCATCCACTATACCGCAAAACCATGCGCAAGGCAAACCGAAGTGTCAAATATTGGACATTTCTGATAGTTGGATTGATTTAATTGCACAATTTGACAGAAAAAAGTGGCATTTGTCAAAAAATGTGTGTTTTTGACAAAAAGAAATCAAAGTGTCACACCTGATTGCATACATCAACCATGATTCAAAATATCCCCCGACCCAATCGAAATAGTGCTTTTAAAACCACTGCCTCTATTTATGATTTTCTTTTTTTTGATGAAGTTGTTACCTTTTTGGCCGATCTTTGAAATCTAAGCGATTTCTGTTTTTGTAATTCTTTTAAGCGCAGCTATAGTTTCAATATTCATCCAAACCCGGCCTGACAAAATCCATGGCCTCCGGAAAAACCACCAAGCTGCTTTTCCGTGCCTTCTCGAGTTTTGTCAAAAAACCAAGCAGCATATCCTCTTCCTCAGGAAAATGTTCCAACATAACAGCCAGGGCTGCTATCGAACACTCGGCGGCCAAGGTGGCTACCTTAGCTGAGCCCAGGCGGTCCCATTCGGCAAATTCATCATCGTCATCATGCAGCAAAGCACGTTTGTACTTAACCGATACAAAAAATGAATACCACTGCAGGCTTTCCCAGGCTTCGATAAAAATCCTGGCTTTTTCCTCGCTGATCAAAGCCCATTTTGTCGCCTCTACTTCAAATCTCTGGCGGTTCGTTTTTAACCACTGATGCACTTCATGCCCATATTCTTCCGTTAACAAAATAATGGGATGGTTGGGTTGGGGGTGCTCCCAAGGTTCAACATCTTCCAATTCATCCAGGTCGATGCCCTTTTCCGCTGCCATTTTGTGCAACATCACCATGGTTTCGGCAAACATATCCCCCACTTGTTGCATGGCCCCTTCCATATCATCTTTCAGGTCAGGGTGTTTTTCCCTGTATTCCGCATCCATGGCAAACACCCGGCAATAAGCCGTAAAGGCGCATTTTTCGCACCAGCGGTCGCAATAATTATGGATAGCAGATATATAACCTTTGGAAATATCAGAAGTGATGGGGGAGTTTTGCTTTTTGGGGGTATGCTTGTTGATTTTCATGGTATAAACATCATTTGTTTCGCCCAAAATTAAGTGATTCTGCCTTTTCCAGCCATTAAAACTGAAAAAATTATCTCGCAAACCTGTACTATCCTTCGGGAGACGCTGAGGCGCACAGCTATGAACAAAAATAAATTAGTATCAGATATCATCCTGAAGTTCCTTTATTGATCTACCAGATGCAACCGTAGCATGTGGGATATTGATCTTGCTATTTTGTTAAGTGCTTTTTATTGAGCCACTTTGGTTTCCCTTTGTTTACTTAGTGACCTTTGTGGGAAGCTAACATTAATCGGGTTTTTCTTTCCCACAAACCTGTCCCGTCCTTCGGGAACCCTCAAAGACCACAAAGCGAAACACCCGATTTACTTGCTCTATTTTATCTGACAGACTAAACAAGCCGTATGATAGGCGATAATCGCCTGAAAGAAAGCAGGATTTCATGTCAAACAGAAATTCACCATCAAAAAAGAGAAGAAAACCTCATTTATGGGTAATTTAATTCTAAACTTTTACTTGGCGAGAAATTTTGTGAAATAAACAGCTAAAAATGCATTAAAAAAACGGATCATCTTTCCCAAAAAGCTGTCCTACAAATCCTGTTTGCTGTATTTAAACACCTCCTATACTCGCTCCCCTGATTTCATGTACAGCTAATTGTTAAGCTATCTGGCCTGGCGATGCAAGGTGTTTTTCCCATGAAAAGGCGGTTTGACCTTCCACTTTTATAAGCCTGAAACTTACCCACCATCCTTCTCCCAGTCGTCAGGTCGCGGTTAAGCTGCTTGACCTGGCGGCCACAAAGTTTCGTCAATTCTTCAATCACAAGGTATCTTATAAAGACTATGCTGCCTCCCCCTTCACATACCGAAAGGCGCCTGACATGCTGTTGTCCGCAGCCGGCAACCACACTCATCGCAATGACCACCCAGTCCCATTCACTTCCAGTAGCCAACAAGCCAACCTCATTTGATCCAAAGATGCTTCCAGGTTGCTGGCCTCTCACCAAGGCGTATACTTCTGCCCACTTATAGTGAGCATAAAGAAAAGAGAATTGACAGCAAGCAATATTGTTTTCATGCGACAGGCTTTATAAAACCCTAACTCCAGCTTGGCTTCGTCCGAGCATTTCCTTATCCCAGTGGTTCAAAAGTGAGTTCCACTTCGAGCTGTTTACGCCCTGTATCAACCCCCCACCTTGTCCTTTACCTCCTGCGGCATGCTTTCCAACAGGTAATTGGGCGATGTAAGCGTCATCAACACTTTACATCAGCCTGATCGCTGATACTGGATTTCGTAAATCAAACCCAGTTCGTATATATTCACCGGAATTTCGGGGTCGTGAATGGTTTTTAAAACCTGTACCACCGCGTCTTCCAGCTGACTTCTTTTGCTGTATCCATTATTTTTGATTTATAAAATTAATTTACCATTTGCAGGTGAATAGTTTATAAGGTATGAAAGCTGCTGCTGACTGGTACCTGATTTCCCTAATCGCTGCCTTGGGCTTATACACCTGCGCGTACAACTTCATCTGGTTTCACCATCGGAAAGCAGGCCATTGTTGCGAGTGGGCGATGATGCCTCTGAGCCCGATCGCTTCCAGAAATGCCAGGTCGGTTTGCAGTATTTTCGTCCGGTGTGCGTTCCGACAGCACCCTGATCAACAAATTAACCAAACCCTTGGTGATTACTGCATCGCTATCGGCAGGGAACTTTACTTTGCCATCATTTGCCAAATCAGCGTGCAACCACACCCGCGACTGGCAGCCGCTGATCAGGTGGTTGTTGGTTTTGTAGCGTGCATCAATCAGGGGCAGGTCCCTTCCCATTTCGATAAGCAGGTTGTATTTGTCGAGCCAGTCATCAAAAATGGCAAATTCATCTATAATTTGTTGTTCTGTTTCGGCGATATCCATAATTCCATAAATTTTTTACAAAGATGCGAAACTTGGGGCAAAAAGCTTTTTTTTGTCGTGGGAACTTTCAAAAAAAGCACACCGCGACATCATGAACTTCAGCCTCAGTCAAGGATTTCCACTATATTCAAAAGCGTTTGCTGCCCGAAAGTTATTGGCAGGTCCTTAAGAACCATACCGATCCTAAGCTATGCCATAACAAAGCACCCCAAGCTTTTAGGAGTGCCCTCCCACAACGATTCGGATGATTTTGATGTTGAGCACAACAAAACGCACCAATTGCCAGGGCACAAAACGGCGCCAAAAAAGGGTTCCTTTTGTTGGGAAAGGCGGATATGATTCTTCGCTATACGGTATTATGGGCCTGTTTTTCATTATTCTATATTTTTTCGTTAATCTTTCTTTTAGGATTGAATGTTTATTCCGGAAGCAACCACCAGAAAGGATAGCCTTTGGCTTTGTGCAGAAACATATAGTGCATGAGCCATTTTAGCCAGTGACCTGCCAAGCCGGCCTCACCCATGGTGTAACCAATACTGCGTCCGTAATCGGGGTATTTTTCAAAGTCGGGTACAATTGGAAAAACAGTCATGGTTGCGGCAGCACCTTTGGTCATGCCATAACCTGCCGAAACAATGCAGGCGGCCCCCATCCTTCCCATGCTGGCCCTGTGCCTGAGTTCATGCTCTCCCTTTTTAATCAGGTTGATGATATTGAGTGCCGTAATTTTCCCCATAACCCCAGAAGGCATGCCAGTTCGTGGTGCGGTGGGAAAAATTTGTGTTCCGTTCTTACTTGTCATTGGTTTGGAGATGCCATGCGGTGGTGCAAAAGCAATCCCCGGTGCAAAAATATTAGGATAATCCCTGTTGCGATAAGTTTCGGGCCAGTCGTTCACGCTCCATTCCTCATAGGGTTTGGGGGTATAATCGGCATCCACTTTCATCAGTCCGTTGGGTGCAAAAAGGGTGCTGCTGATATCTGAACCATCTTTTCCAAAGGCTTTCAGTCCAACACCAGCAAAACCGGGGATCAACATCGCAAAATCAAAAGGCAGTGTTTGATTTTCCCCGTCAAGTGTTTCATAATGAATCAGGCCTTCCACTACCTTTTTAACCCCGGCACGTTTAATCCAATGGATGTTGTTCT
Source organism: Bacteroidales bacterium (assembly GCA_018400955.1). Taxonomy (GTDB): domain Bacteria; phylum Bacteroidota; class Bacteroidia; order Bacteroidales; family F082; genus CALAZZ01. Next base: position 3,635 of record JAGYLH010000061.1, on the reverse strand, counting down.
CGCGCAAAAAGCTCTCTGCAAACACCCTTGTGGAGGTGATGTATCCTCCGCGCTTGATGTGTGCGCCCCCCATACCAAAATCGCCCAGCTCAAATTCATTGGTAAGCCACACCAAGTCAGCCATATCAGTAAGATGGCGTTTGCGTATTTCGTAGGCCACATTCAAGATGTACTCAAAAGCAGCACCCTGACAAGTTGCCATCGGGTGGCCGGTGCCAATCACAATGCGTTGTTTCTGACCGTTTTTCATTTTCTCGATGGCTTCCTGTAGCTTCTCCCAGGCATGTGCGGCGTGGTCGTATGAACAAACCGAAACCGTATGCTTGCCGGGCCCGAGGCCTTCAGTAGCTTCAAAATTTAACTTGGGACCTGTGGCATTTACCAGATAATCATACTCCAGTTTCAATTCTTCACCCTGCTTTTCGGGAAGGGTGTAAACAGCTTTTACAAAAGGCTTTGTGCTGGTGTCACCGCCCTCAGGATGAATGCTTACAGCCCGTGCCTGATGAAATTCGATTCCTACTTTTTTATAGCGAGGTGCCAGCTTAAAACGCACCTGGTCAACGGTCATCCGTCCTACACCCACCCATATATTGGACGGAATCCATTGGTAATAGCTGGTAGGCGCAACAACAATAACCTTGTGTTTTTTAGGAAGTTTCTTACGCAGGAATGCAGCTGCAGTATGTCCGGAAATCCCGGCGCCCAGTACGATGATGGTTGACATAGTGTTTGGTTTTGGTTGTGAACTTAATCCCTGAAATTGTTTTTCAGCTTACAAATATACCTAAACTTAATCCAAATCAAAACGGTTTAAATGCATTTTATAATTATGTAACTGATGTTTCGCACAAGCTGTATACAATCATGCTTCAAATTAACACGGTGTATATTAATGGTTTAGTGTTGATGTGATTCGGATTTTTCGGTTGAGTAACTGTTTTAGCCCCCCAATCCGCCAATTGGCGGAGGGGCTTTGAGACGTTGGTAGGTTTTACAATTCGAAAACTGTCAACTTTTTTCAGGACGTGACGAAAAAAAATCGTGTTTGTGAAAAAGCCCCTCCGCCAATTGGCGGATTGGGGGGCTATAAACTGTGCTTCGCACGCCAAAATCATTATGCATTAATTTTTTAATCAATGAGTTAAAGATACTAATATGAACTGGAATTATGTAAACATCAGATGATCAATTGTTTAAAGAAAATACCCTTTTACTTCTTCCCTCATTACCAAAATCTTAGCTAATGTGCGAAACATCAGAACTATTAATTTACAAATAATCAATTCTGTAAAATCATTTAGTCTTTCCGTAAAATCTATAAACGAATCATTTCGGGTAAGCGTAGTTTTGTATTATCAAATTAATTTATAAATTTTACGATAATGAAAAAAGTAGCCGTAATCACAGGAGCAAGCTCCGGAATGGGAAAATCAACCGCAATTGAACTGCACCAAAAAGGGTATAAAGTATATGGTATGGCAAGACGTACCGAAAAAATGAACGACCTTAAATCAAAAGGTATGGAAGTCGTCTCGCTCGACTTAACCAAAGATGAAACCATTGTAGAAGCAGTAAATACTGTTTTAGAGAAAGAAGGTAGAATTGATGTCTTAATCAACAATGCAGGCTATGGTTCTTATGGTTCTGTTGAAGAGGTTTCTATTGAAGAAGCCAAACGTCAGTTTGAGGTGAATATATTTGGTTTAGCGCGCATTACGCAATTGGTTATACCTACAATGCGCAAGCAAAAATCGGGTAGAATCGTCAATATTTCCTCGATGGGCGGTAAAATGTACACGCCTTTTGGTGCTTGGTATCACGCAACAAAATTTGCTTTGGAGGGTTGGAGTGATTGTTTGCGCATAGAGCTAAAACAATTTGGAATAGATGTGGCTATTGTAGAACCCGGTGGGATACAAACGGAATGGGGAGATATCGCCATGGACGGTTTGAAGAAAACTTCTGGAAAAGGCCCGTATGCCAAAATGGTTAACAAAATGATTGCATCAAGCGATAAGAATAAAAATAAGCTCACAGCTGTAGATGTACTAGGCAAAGAAATTGCCAAAGCCGCTTCAGAAAACAATCCTAAAACAAGATATTTGAAAGGCTATATGGCAAAACCACTCGTGGGTATGAGAAAGTGGCTCGGTGACAAAACATTTGATAAAATTCTTTTAAGTCAAATAAAATAACACCTACCTTTGAATTATGTCTACAACTTTTGAAATAAACACAATTGGACAGGCACACCAATCTTTAGGGCTTTCCCCACCAAAGCACCCATTGGTTTCAGTGGTAAGAACGGCAGATTTCAGGCCTACCATAGACTTTAGAGGGCTGAAAATTGTCAATAATTTATACCAAATTACCTTAAAGCAAATAGGTTGTGGCAATTTAACTTATGGTAAAAACTCTTATGACTATGAGGAAGGTACTTTAGTGTTTACCTCCCCTGGGCAGGTCATCATTTTTGAGGGTGAAATGCCAGCAGAAAATGCAGCGGACACAGGGTGGACATTGGCTTTTCATCCAGATTTAATCAGAAAATCAAAATTGGCAGATAAAATAAATCAATATTCTTTTTTCAATTACGAAGTAAATGAAGCGCTTCACCTTTCTGAAGATGAGCGAAAAACCATCGAAGAACTATTAGATAAAATAACAAAAGAGTATAGTCAAAACTTAGACAAGCATAGTCAGAACTTAATCATATCCAACATTGAATTGTTGCTTGATTATTGTACACGTTTTTATGACCGCCAATTTTATACACGAACCAATATTAATGTAGATTTTGTATCAAGGTTTGAGAAACTTTTAAAAGCTTATTACGATACGGATATGGCGGAGGAATTAGGTCTTCCGAATGTTCAATACTTAGCTCAAAAGCTAAACTTTTCATCAAATTATTTAAGTGATTTGCTGAAAAAGGAAACAGGAAAAACAGCTCAAGAACATATTCACCTATTTGTGATTAACAAAGCAAAAAACAGTCTTTTGAACTCAAAAAGTTCTATTAGCATAATTGGCTATTCATTAGGTTTCGAGTATCCACAGCATTTTAGTAGTTTATTCAAATCAAAAACAGGAATGAGTCCAAGTGAATATCGAAAATTGAATTAGAATTACTTTGCCTAACACGGGTTTTGCGTCTGGCGGGGTGACGTGCGAACTTGGAGCTTTGTGTTTCTATTCAAGTGCAGTGCTGGTAGACAGTTTTGTGCTCCGAAACCCGCCTGAACGCAAGCCCGAAACCGTTTGGCAACAAGTGTGAAAAGATAGACGAGCAGACAGATACGATATTTATGAATTGGATTGAACAATCCTGAACCTGTTCAATTCACCCTTCAATTTGTTCAATTCCCTAAGTTTTCCAATTTTGACCAATAATACTGTGTTCATCTTTGTGTTGAAAATTAAAAAACTGATGTTTCGCACTTCATCTAACTGATTGTCTTTTAGTTTTTATAGGATTACTATATATTGTCTATCCAACTGAACATCAGTCATTATAGGTTTTCCATTCTCATCATGCAGCTGATTTTTGGTTCTCCGGAGGTTGCAATAGGCGGGTAATTCTTTGCATGGATTGGTCATCGTTGATTAATTTTTCAAATAAGCTTGTAATA
>JAGYLH010000060.1 GCA_018400955.1 Bacteroidales bacterium | reverse complement strand
GTTTGCTGGTTATTGGCCACCAACAAATGATTATCGACAAGGGTGTACCAGCCACCATCAACCAGGGCAAAAGCCGGCCCAAACAAGCCGGGAATCAGTCCTTTGATGTTGATGTGTGCATAGGTCGTATTTTCAATCCGTTGCGAAGGTTTGTTGCCCCTGGCGCGACTTGCCAGCTTGCTCAAAGCCTGATGAAGGGCTTGCTGATCGTTGATGCGTGCAGCGAACAAGGCACGCTCCTTGGGGTCTCCGGCTGCTACGGCCAGGGCTATTTCACCATTTATGGCCTGAATAATGTCTTTCTCAAAATCAAAATTATATTGTTGCGACAGGCTGGCCATATTATCGTGACCGATGGCCGCCTGATGGTAAGCTGCAAAATTTTCCATACCAAAATGCAGGAGCAGCCGCGTATTGAAAGGCAGTATGTTGAATAAGTTGGGCTGCACAGGTTTTTGTGCAACAAGATGTTTGAGGTAGGCCTGCTCATTCGATTTTACATCGGTATAGCCATTGAGCAATACTTCACCTGGTTTTACCATCAGGTCGAGGGCAGCCCAGCCCGAAAAATTGGTAAATGTTTCTGTCATCAGTTCCTTATAGGCTGCGCTGCTTCCCGCGGCTATTACCGGGGCCAGCCGTGTGGGGTGCACATACAGGTAACCATCAACCGATTGGCCTTTGGTTTCGCGTAAACGGGCAAAAGAAGCATCCTTCAGCAATTTGTTGTCATTGCCCAATTGGTCGAGGGCCAGCTCAAGCAGGCTTCGGTCAAAACTGCCAATAAACAAGCCCTTTGTAATACTGAAATTGAATTGCATGCCGGTACGGTTGTCCACAAGCAGGCCGATATTGTGGTTGTTATAGTTGCGTTCAACTATGGCCGTTTCAGTTCCAAATTGTCTGTATATCAATTCTTTTACTTCGTAAAAACGCAAATTGCTGCCAAGCTCCACCAAGAATATAAAACCGTGGGCGTTTTCAGTGGCATGCAGGGCAAGGGCCATGCGTTGGTCAATAATATTTTCATGAAAACCAGCTTTACGGTTCAATACAGAATCGAGCAGGGCAATTTGCATATCAATGCGTTTAAAATGCTCAAACTGCACCAAAGCTGGCCAAAATCCCTCGCTATCGGTGAGTTTTTTCCAAACAGGACCGGTTTGATTGGATTCGAATACCAAAGTGGAACTGTTGGGAATGGCATCAAAAACAGTATGGTACTGTCGCTCCCATTGCGACATCAAAACGATGGCGATTCCGATAACAATAAGTGCTATTACACTAACAATAAATGTTTTAGGGCTTTTTCTGAACATGCTGTGTTTGTCTGACATTGATAACAACATCAAAGATACAGTAAAATGAATAATGTGTTTTAGGCCCCCGCGCGCAGTAGTTAACATCAAGGTGTTGATATGTATTGTTAAAGAATGAGCTGGGTGAATTAAAACAAATGTTTCACGCTTTGTCTAATGTCCTGTCGATGAGTGGTAAGAAAATCCACAATATTTTATAAAACACTATTAATCTGTATTTTAAGTTTATCCATTTTCATTAACAGCTTGAATTCAATGATTATAAGGTTTTAGTTGTTTTTGTTGCCCCCATACCCCCGCGAGCGGGGGCATGGGGGCTAAAACAGTAACTCAACTAAAAAGATTAATTTGAGCCAGGAATAATTACTTAATAAATAGGCTGTTACAACAGAACATATTTTTTAAAACCTCTGCGAAACATCAGTTAATCACCTGCTTAAAAAAATTCCAGCTGAATGCCCATATTGAAACTTTTGCGGTGATGGGAAGTGATTCCATGTTGTGCGATGGCTTGTTTATGCTTTTGGGTTGGATAACCTTTGTTCCGGTCCCAGCAAAAATGTGGAAAATCCAAATGTAGTTTTACCATAAGCTCGTCGCGGTAGGTTTTGGCCAATATGGAAGCTGCCGCAATGCTCCGGTACAACCCATCTCCACCCACAATGCATTGGTACGGAATATCCGGGTAGGGATTGAAGCGGTTGCCATCAATCAAGAGCAAGCCGGGCTTTTGTTTTAATTGGTCAATGGCGCGGTGCATGGCCAGAAAAGAAGCCTGCAAAATATTGATGGTATCAATTTCATTGGGTGAAGCCCAGGCAATGGCGTAAGCAATAGCCTGTTCCTTAATGATAACAGCCAACAAATCGCGTTTGGCGGGCGTCATTTTTTTTGAATCATTCAGTAATGGGTGATCAAAATCGGGTGGCAAAACCACTGCAGCAGCTACCACGGGACCTGCAAGGCAACCGCGCCCTGCTTCGTCGCAACCTGCCTCAATGAATTCTAGCTGGTAAAAAGGCAGTAAGCATTCGCAGAGCCAGGCTTTATATTGGTGATGAATAAATGACAATCAGCAGCAAGAGCAGCAATTGAGGCCAAAACAATTTTTTTCGCAAACGACAGATAATAAGCAATATAAATTCCCAGGGGATAAACAACATGCCATTCACATTTATGCTGGTCGAATTATTAAATATCAACTAAACTGGAGATAATTAATAGCCAGGTATTCACCCCGTTTTCTGTATGCTGACGTTCTTTTCGGTTGATTGCCCATAAACAATGGATAAGGATAATATGACAGCACAAGGATAACGCCCCAAACGTCTCAATCATTCATCCAGCTAAAGCTCATTGTCGATCCGGCCAAAACGTTCCAAGCGCTTGCGAATAAGCCTCGAAACGCCATAAAGTTGATCAGTAGGTAGTACCAGCTCACCAGAAAAGAAATAGGGCGTGAATAAATGACCATGATGATGCTACTCAACACCAAAGTATTGGAGGCAGAAGCCATAAAGAGCTCAGCCAAAGCCAGGCAAACAGAATGATAGCGGAAAATAAAACAGGGAAGCCAATGAAATAAATATGCCTGCATTGAAAAGATAGTAAGTAATGCTCGATTGTTTTGCATTAATAGAATGGTATGTAAGGCTGCCAGGATACTTGTTGCTGCCAGCAAATAATCATACATGCCCGTTTGCTGAAGTGATTGAAACCATAAGCAGGATGTATATAAAAGCCCCGATTGAACCCACTCTCAAACTAAGTTGTAGCAAGTATGGCATTAAAAAAGAGGGCTTGCACCAGCATCAGTAGCAAGGCCAGGCCAACAGTAAGTTGAGGGAATTGCCTGAGCCATTGGCTGACCAGTTGCGAAAGCAGGCTTAGTGCATCCCTGACCCTGACAGGGTTGCAGCAGCGCAGGCAGCCAAAGCAGCAGAGTAGTGAGGATAAGCACAGCATATTGTGCTGCAAAACTCGACCTGAAAAATTTTACGACCATAGTGAATACTTTCTGTTAAAAGGAAGAATACGTACTAAACGATCTTGTATTTGAGCAAATCAAGTCCTATATCCCCCCGGTAATACTTACCTTCGAATTGGATTTTCTCCGCATTTTCAAAAGCTTTTTTTCTGGCTTCCTCAAAACTGTAATCAATTGAAGTAATAGCGATAACGCGTCCCCCAGCGGTTTTGATTGTTTCATGCTCCACATCGGTGCCTGTGCCGGCATGGAATACAATGCAGTTTTTTGTTTCGGCAAATCCTTTAATGGGTATATTTTTCATGTAATTGCCGGGATAACCTCCCGAAACAAGCACCACGGTAACAGCGTAGCGGTCGTCAATGGTGATTCTTTTTGTGTCAAGGTTTTCGTGGGCGACGCCTTCAAGCAATTCAACAAAATCGCTGCTGATGCGAGGCAGGATACATTCTGTTTCAGGGTCGCCCAGCCTCACATTGTATTCAATCACATATGGTTCTCCTTTTACATTCATCAAACCGAAGAAAATAAAACCCTTGTAAGGAATTCCTTCGGCCTGTAGCCCTTTGATGGTGGGGATGATTACCCTGGATTCCACTTTTTCCATAAAAGACCTGTCGGCAAAAACCACTGGCGAAACGGCACCCATTCCTCCGGTGTTTGGCCCTGTGTCGCCTTCGCCAATGCGCTTATAATCTTTGGCCGAAGGCAGCAACTTATAATTTTTTCCATCCGTAAGCACGAAAGCAGAAAGCTCAATGCCATCCAAAAACTCCTCGATTACCACCTGAGCCGATGCTGAACCAAATTTTCCTTTCAGCATGCTTTCGAGTTCTTTTTCAGCTTCTTTTATATCATTGATAATCAGAACGCCTTTGCCGGCAGCCAAACCATCCGCTTTTAAAACATAGGGGGCTCTGAGTTGTTGTAAGAAATCGATTCCTGCTTGCAATGTTTCGCCTGTAACGGTAAGGCTTCCCGCTGTGGGAATCTGGTATTTATGCATAAATGTTTTGGCGAAGGCTTTGCTGCCTTCCAGGCGGGCACCTGCCGCATTAGGCCCTACCACAGCAATATGCTTAAGGGAAGGCGAGCTGTTGAAGAAATCAGCAATTCCCTCAACAAGCGGGGCTTCCGGGCCAACCAATAGCAAATCGATATGGTTTTCGATACATGCATGGGCCAAATTGTCGAAATCGTTTACATCAATGGGCAGGTTTTTTGCAAATTGTGCTGTTCCAGCATTGCCGGGTGCCACAAATAATTGATCAAGCTTGCTGCTTTGCTTTATTTTCCATGCAAGAGCATGCTCGCGCCCGCCGGAGCCGGTGATGAGGATATTCATAATTTATTTGTTTTCTATGGTTTTTAAAATGCTTTCCCAAAGCTTATCAGCCGATTGCTGCCATGTGAATAGTTCGGAGCGTTCCAAGCCTTTTTTGATTAGGGTTTTCCTTAAATCATCGTCAGTGGCCAACTTTTGCATGGCCCCTGCAATGTCTTCAATATCAAATGGGTCGATCAGCAGTGCAGCATCGCCTGCTACTTCGGGCATGGATGTTACGTTGGACGTGATTACGGGCACCCCGCATTTGAAAGATTCCACAATGGGTATTCCAAAGCCTTCAAAATAAGAAACATAAGTAGTTGCCAAAGCTGAAGCGGTGACAAGACGCAATTCTTCAGCCCCCAGCCGTCCGCAAAAGATTACTTCCTGCTGATATTTCATTTTTTCATAGGCCAGACGTATGGGGTCCGTCCACCACTTTTTTTCGCCCACAACTAGCAGTTTTACCGCTGTTTTGCTTTCGGACCTGAACAGGTCGAAAGCACCAAACAGCCTGGCCAGGTTTTTGCGCGGGTGCAAAGAGCCAACGAACAAAAAATAGGGTTCTCCTTCGGTATATTTTTTGCGCACTTTATCAACAGTATCCTGGTCAACCGGCTTAAACGCCTCATTGATGCCATTATATATCACATCAATTTTCGATTCGTCGATTCCGTAAGCCCGACTGATGTCGGTTTTTGAAAAATGAGAAACCGTACCAATCCGTTTCGCTTTTTTGGCAAAACGCGGAAAAAAATACCGGTAATAGTGCCGCACCAGCCAAGGCAAATCTTCAGGAAAGTGCTCAAAATTGAGGTCGTGCATCACTGCCAGGGTAGGGGTGCCGGTTGACAGGGAAGCATATCCGTCAGGGGATAAAAACAGATCGGGTTTCAGGCGGCGCAGGGCGTTGGTCACCGACCATTCGAACCAGATAAAAAAAAGAATGGGATGCCTGGCCTGGGGGTGAAGCACCACGGGCGTTACATTGTCGGCATAAATGAAATCAGGATCAGGCTGGCGGTCGAAGAAAAAATAGAAATCCACATCAGGGTGCTGTATCACAATACGTTTAAGCGTTTCGTGTGTAAACCAGCCTATGCCTTCGAGTTTATTCTTAATAAGTAAACGTGTGTTGACGGCTATTTTCAAGACTGGTTTGGGTTTTTATTTGAAGAAATCGAAACGAATAAGTGGTAACTTTGCCGCAAATATCTGAATTTTTATGAAGTCGTGGATAAAAAAGATACTACAGAAACTACTGGGTTTTGACCGGTATCTTTTTGTTTTTGCGCTCAGCATCATCAGCACCCTGCGCTGGAACCGCAATGAGCGCGATTTTATTTATTTTCTGAAGCTAATTCCTGACGGCGGTACGGTTTTGGACATTGGTGCAAACATCGGCATTATGTCCGTTTGGCTTGGCCGCAAACTTAAACAAACAAAAATACTGGCTTTTGAGCCTATCCCACAAAATATCAAAGCCTTAAAAAAAGTGCTGCGCTTTTATGGTGTCCGGAATGTGCAAGTGATTGAAAAAGCCGTGGGCAACAAAAATGGAAAAGCTGAAATGGTGATGCCCATTCTTGATGAAGTTAAAATGCAGGGCCTTAGTCATATCGTGCACGAATCTATCAATGAGTTTAATGAGGGGAATGTTTACCAAACGAGCATTATTAAGCTGGACGACTGCCTCGAATTGCAAAATGACGACCTGCGACTGACAGCTATAAAACTGGATGTTGAGAATTTTGAATATTTTGCACTGGCAGGGGCTAAAAGCCTGATTTTAAAACACAAACCACTGATATATACAGAATTATGGGAAAACGAAAATAGAAATAAGTGTTTTGAGCTGTTGCAATCTATTGGGTATAACATACAGGTAATCCATAACAGGCAATTGATTGCCTACGATGAAAACAGGCATCACACCCAGAATTTCTTTTTTGTACCTTAGCCCCCTGTAAATCCGTAGAATAAGCAGGCATGCAAAACCGATTCGTACGAAACCTGGCATTTTTGCTTTTCCTTAACCTCTTGGTCAAGCCATTCTGGATATTGGGAGTTGACCGCGCCGTGCAAAATGCCGTGGGTGATGTGATGTACGGTTTTTACCTGTCTGTTTACAGCTACTCCTTTTTGTTTTATATTCTGCTCGACCTGGGCATTACCAATTTCAACAACCGGAATATTGCCCAGAATAACCAGCTGCTGAACAAGCATTTTGCCGGAATTGCAAGCCTCAAACTGATGCTGGGTTTGCTTTATGCAGTAGTTGCTTTTGGCGTAGGTATTGCCATTGGCTACAATGAGGGCCAATTGAAACTGTTGGCTTGGATTGGGGTGAACCAAATATTGCTTTCGTTTATCCTTTATTTGCGTTCGAATATTTCGGGTTTGTTGCTTTTTAAGGCTGACAGTTTGATTTCGGTGCTGGATCGCTTACTTATGATATTGATATGCAGTGTGTTGCTGTGGTCGGGTTGGGTGCAAGGCCCCTTTCAGATTGAATGGTTTGTGTATGCACAAACAATCGCCTACGCATTTACCTTTGTGTTTGCCTTGACCTATGTTTTGCGTTTTTCGGGGCGTATCAGGCTAAATTTCAGCTGGCCTTTTGCGCTTATGATTATCCGCAAGAGCCTTCCATTTGCCTTGCTTGTGTTGCTGATGAGTTTTTACAGCCGCACCGAACCCGTTTTGCTCGAACGCTTGCTGCCCAATGAGGAGGGTTATCGGCAAGCAGGAATTTTTGGGCAGGCATTTCGCTTGCTCGATGCCGGAAATAATATCTCCTTGCTTTTCGCTGTGCTTTTGTTGCCGTTGTTTTCGGCTCAATTAAAAAGTGGCGAATCAGTTAATAAACTGGCGCGCTTGTCGTTTGGCCTGATTATCTCCATGTCGTTGTTAATTGCCATCAGCACTTATTTTTACAGCCACAATCTCATGGAGTTGCTCTACGGATTGCGTGAAGGGGAGAGCCTGACAGATTTCACTTACCGCATCGATCATGCTTCGTTGGTATTCAGGGTGTTGATGGGGAGTTTTGTTGCGGTATCCTCAACCTATATTTTCGGCACACTGCTCACCGCCGGTGGTAAGTTGAAAATGCTGAATATTGTAGCTGCTTCGGGGGTGGTAATCAATCTTGTGATGAATTTTATCCTCATTCCACAGTTTGAGGCCATAGGAGCCGCCTATTCCAACCTGAGCGCACAATTGATCACTGCTATACTTCAGTTTTTTGTAGCTAAAAAGGTATTTAGGCTGGAATTCAGGCAGTACTTCTGGCTTCGTTTATTGGCTTATGTGGTGTTTGCAATCGTGTTGGGTTATCTGTCGCAATTTCTTTTTGTATCCTGGCAATGGAACCTGGCAACATTGCTTTTAATAAATAGTTTACTGATTTTTGCCTTTGGCATACTGCGCTTCAACGAAATCAAGCAGTTACTTTTCCAGGCAAAGGGCTCCTACTAGGGAAGGAGCTTTTACGAACGGCCTGCTTCATGGAAGAGTTTGGTATAATGCTTTATGCTCCTCAATATCAAGGTGACAACTATTGCACAAGCCAAGACATATACTGATGTCCGCTGCCATTCAAATTGTCCTGTTTCGAAAAAGATGCGCAACATATCGATAAATGCAAACCCGAGCACAGTGGCCAGCACCCCGGAATATTCGCGCCTCAAAACACTTTTCATACTAAAGGGCATGGTATTTTGATGATAATTTTTAAAAGAAGGGATAAAAGCTGGTGTTTGCAATGACCAATCCAGATAATCCTGACCAAATTTTCGTTCAAGAAATCGCTCTTCGGCAAACATAATGCGCTCATAATAAAGCCAGAAAGCCAATGAAACCAGTCCAACAAACCAAAAGTTGTAGGTGAAAAGCACAATGCCGGTCCACATGAGGTAGTTGCCCAGATAGAGCGGGTGGCGTACTGTGGAATAGATTCCGTCGTTGTTCAGGCTTTCGGCTACTTGCCCCTGTTTGGTATTGCGGCCCGAGGTGCCTTTAGGCGTTGTGCCTATGCTGATAGCCCGAATTAAAAAGCCTGCAAAACTGATGGCTATGGCTGCTATATTAACCATCAAACGGCCTTGGTTTCCAAGCCAGCTGTAACTGGTGAAATACACTACCGGAACAGCCAATAAAAAAAGCACAACAGGGATTTCGCCGCGGTGCTTAAACAACCAGTTTCCACTTTTTTCGAAAGAATGAATTAAAGCCATTGCATTAGTATTTTGCCGCAAAAGTATTTAAATTTGTCGCGTGTTTACCATTTCAGCTTAAACTGCACGACCTATAGAATCTCAAAACAACTGCAACCTTTTGCCCTGAGTTGGGTCTTTGAGCTTGATGGAATGATTTTTAAATTTGTGTAAATATTGTTCACTTAAAAACAACAATGTCATGAAAAATAATGTAATCAACAGATTTGCAGGGTTCACGCTTGTTTTTCTCACCCTGCTTTCACTCAGCGGGTGTGAAATTTTCATGGACCAGATAGTCGGCAGTGGCAACAGGATTACCGAGGAGCGTCAAGTCAAAAGTTTTGATGCCATTGAAGCTGGTTCTAGCTTTGATGTGATAATAGAAAAAGGGGACATTCCTGGAGTGCTGATCGAGGCAGATGATAATCTCATGCGACATATTATCACAGAAGTACGCGGAAAAACTTTGAAAATATCTTCAGAAGCCCGGTTTCGGTTGGCCGGAAAAATAAAAGTTTTTATTACCTATGACAAGCTTGAACAGGTAAAATTAAGCGGAGCAGCCGAATTGCAATGCGACGATATAATCAAAGCAGACGATTTTGAAATTACATTAAGCGGTGCCAGCAAGGCCAATATTCAACTGCATGCCGATGATTTGGAGGTGAAGTTGAGTGGTGCATCAAAGCTTTATATTTCAGGTGTTTCAGATGAAATCGCAGCCCGCCTTTCGGGTGCCTCCCGTCTGTTTGCTGACCAGCTTGAAACAGAGGAAGGAAGCTATCGGCTGAGTGGGTCTTCCAAAGCAGAAGTATGGGTAGTACAAAGTATAGATGCAAGGGCCAGTGGTGCCGCCAAACTGGTTTATGTTGGAAATCCACGTCAGATCAACAGCAATACTTCTGGGGCGGCTTCTATAAGTAAAAAGTAATTTTATTGCAAGTCGGGGCTTCTGTTCCTACGAATCCAGATATATTTTAATGCTCCCGATGCGGATTTTGGCTTCCATCATGATGGGGATTTGGCCGGGATTGCTGCTGACCCAGATTTTCAATTTTTCCCCGGGCTTCAGGATATGCCCGCGTTGCAGTGTTGTCGTAAACAAATAGCAATGGTGTTCAGTTTTATTGCGGCTGCTAATGGTTTCCATGCCTTCGTAAACTATTGGCATTTCATACACCTTGTCATCAATGATGATTTTAATAAGCATTGTTTCCCCAATAGCTGCGTTTTCAAAATCAATGGACCTGGCTACATAAGAGGCAGTGAGGGCATCATAAGTACATGAAGGCAAGGGAATGCTTAGTTCTTCGTAAGGGATATCCGTTTCAGAAATGGCAGCATGCACAATCTTTTTATCGTGGTCGAATTGATAGCTGTGGTATCTTTGATATCCATTGATATTCGAGTGGCGGCGGTATGTAAGTGGCTGCAATTGTTCTGTTTCGGTAATTACCTCAATGGTATCCCAAACTCTGTAGAGCCAGTCCCAATGTTTTGAAGAAGCCCCGGTGCCAAAAAAGTAGTAAAATGGTTTTCCGTCAATCAGGGTGTCTGATGTTCTCGTCCTTACCCATCCTGCATCAATCCACAAGGCACCAAAGTTGTAGGCTATACGGTACTCAATTTGCTCCCCCATGTGTATTGGATTGTTGCCCGAATAACAAGAGTTTTGTGCGTAGCCTGAATGGCTGAGCGCAAGGAAAATTAAGACTATCAAAATATGAATTCGGTTCAAGGGGGATAAAGTTTTGACAAAAATAGCATAATAAACGGGATGCTTTTTTTTCAAATCTCAATGACGGACAATAGTTAACAGAAGCAAATTAACTTGATAAACAGTTTGCTTGCTCACTCTAATTGTGAAAACATGACTTAACGAATTGATTTCAGACAGGTTTACACAACTACCATAGGAGCAGGCTTAACTTACAATTAAAATGAATCCGTGATTGCATGGCGGAATTTATTACCTTTGCACTCAATTTTTTAACTGCATTTTACTATGATTAACATCAGTTTTCCTGATAACACTGTAAGACAATACGAAACCGGAATCACAGCACTTGAAATTGCCCAAAGCATTAGTGAGGGCTTGGCACGCAATGTGTTATCGGCCAAGGTTGACAGCGAAGTATGGGATGCCACCCGCCCGATAAACCACGATGCAAGCTTGAAATTGCTCACATGGAACGACCCGGAAGGCAAAGCTACCATGTGGCATTCATCGGCGCATTTGATGGCCGAAGCGGTGGAGCAACTTTATCCGGGGGCAAAATTTGGCATAGGGCCTGACATCGAAAATGGCTTTTATTACGATATTGATACCGGCGACAAGATGTTGACAGAGAGTGATTTGCTGGAAATTGAGAAAAGAATGGCAGCCATTGCCAAAGAAAAGCAAACCTTCAAACGTGAGGATATCAGCAAAGAGGATGCCCTGAACTATTTTGGAGAAAAAGGCGATGAATACAAGCTGGAGCTCATCAGCGAACTCACTGATGGGGAAATCACCCTTTACAAAAGTGGAACATTTACCGATTTGTGCCGTGGCCCCCACATACCCAATACAGGATTTATCAAAGCCATCAAGTTGCTCAGCATTGCCGGTGCTTATTGGCGTGGCGATGAAAACCGCAAGCAGCTTACCCGTATTTATGGAATCACTTTCCCCAAAAAGACAGAACTGGACGAGTACCTGCATATGTTGGAGGAGGCCAAAAAGCGCGATCACCGCAAGTTGGGGAAAGAACTGGAACTGTTCACCTTTTCGCAGCGTGTGGGTCTTGGCTTACCGCTTTGGTTACCCAAAGGAGCCCAATTGCGCGAACGCCTGGAGCAGTATCTGAAAAAAGTACAGAAGGAAGCCGGTTATTTGCCGGTAATTACACCACATATTGGCAATGTGAACCTCTACAAAACCTCAGGGCATTTCGACAAATACGGTGCTGATTCTTTCAGGCCCATTTCAACCCCTGTTGAGGGCGAAGCCTTTTTCCTGAAACCAATGAATTGCCCGCACCACTGCGAAATTTATGGTCATAAACCACATAGTTACAAGGATTTGCCAATTCGTTATGCTGAGTTTGGCACTGTTTATCGCTATGAACAAAGCGGCGAATTGCATGGGCTGACACGTGTGCGTGGTTTTACGCAGGACGATGCCCATATTTTCTGTACGCCAGATCAGATAAAGACTGAATTCAAGGGTGTGATAAAAATCATCATGCAGATATTTAAAGCACTTGATTTTAATCAGTTTATCACACAGGTTTCGCTGAGTGACCCCAAAACACCAGAGAAATACATTGGCAGCAGGGAAAATTGGGACAAGGCGGAGCGTGCGATTATTGAAGTGGCTCAGGAAGAAAACCTGGAATATGTTGTTGAATATGGTGAGGCTGCTTTCTATGGACCGAAAATGGATTTTATGGTAAAGGATGCCCTTGGCAGGAAATGGCAGCTGGGAACCATACAAGTGGATTATAACTTGCCCGAGCGTTTCGACCTGACTTACATAGGTTCCGACAACGAAAAGCACCGCCCGGTGATGATTCACAGGGCACCTTTTGGGTCGATGGAACGATTTGTAGCCGTACTTGTTGAGCATTGTGCCGGTGATTTCCCCTTATGGCTGGCCCCTGATCAGGCTATCATATTGCCAATCAGCGAAAAATATCAAAAATATGCGGAAAAAGTTTCCCAATTCCTAAAAAATTCCGATATTCGCGCCCTCATTGACGAAAGGAATGAGAAGACGGGAAAGAAAATCAGGGATGCCGAATTGAAGAAAGTGCCTTATATGCTGATAGTTGGCGAAAGGGAAGAGCAAGAGGGAAGCGTTTCGGTAAGAAAAAGGGGGCAAGGCGACCTGGGTGCTTTTTCGCTCGAACAACTGGCTAAAGCCATTCATGATGAAGAAGAACGCCTGCAAGGTATTTAATCATTAACGGAACCAAATAGAATATTAACAAATATAGGAGACCTGAATTATAGCAAACTTTAGAGGCAGGGGGCCAAGACGACCATTCGTCAAAAAAGAAGACCCACATCGCATCAACGAAAGAATTACAGCACCCATGGTGCGCCTGGTAGGTGAAAACATAAATCAGGATATTTATCCATTGCGCGAAGCCCTAACTATTGCAAGGGAAATTGGATTGGATTTGGTCGAAATTTCGCCAACTGCAAACCCGCCCGTTTGCCGTGTGCTGGATTATAAGAAATTCTTATTCGAACAGAAGAAAAAACAGAAGGAGATTAAAGCTAAATCGGCTAAAATTGTGGTGAAGGAAATTAGGCTTGGTCCCAATACCGATGACCATGATTTTGATTTTAAACTCAAACATGCCATCAAATTCCTCGAAGATGGGGCAAAAGTGAAGGTAGATGTTTTTTTTCGCGGGCGTTCAATTGTTTATAAAGACCAGGGTGAGCTCATCCTGTTAAAATTTGCCCAGGAACTGGAAGAATACGGAAAGGTGGAACAGTTGCCCAAACTAGAAGGTAAGCGTATGATCATGATGGTCGCACCAAAGAAATAGAATCTGAATTAAATCATAAATTAAATTAGTAATGCCAAAGATGAAGTCAAAATCCGGTGCCAAAAAGCGCTTTAAGCTTACAGGCTCCGGTAAAATCAAAAGAAAGCATGCTTACAAAAGTCACATTCTGACAAAGAAATCGACCAAACGTAAGCGTAATTTGACGTACTCCACAACGGTTGACAAAGCCGATGAGAAGAACATCAGAGTCATGCTTCAGGGTTAATAATCAATGTTGAACTTTGCCATAGCCCCTAAGTGTGCATAATGCAACGCTATGGTGAAAAAAAAGTAAAAAAATGCCAAGATCAGTAAATTCAGTTGCTTCGAGAGCGAAGCGCAAAAAGATCATGAAGCTGACCAAAGGTCAGTTTGGTCGTAGGAAAAATGTTTGGACGGTGGCTAAAAATGCATACGAGAAAGGCCAGTTGTATGCGTACCGCGACAGACGCACCAAGAAACGCAATTTCAGGTCGCTGTGGATTCAGCGTATCAATGCCGCCGCCAGGGAGCATGGTATGTCGTACAGCGTATTTATGGGGAAATTGCACGAAAAGAACATTGAATTGAGCCGCAAGGTATTGGCCGATTTGGCCCTCAATCATCCCCAGGCATTCAAAGCCATTGTAGATGCTGTGAAATAGCATTTGCAACCAAATAACGAAAAAGCCGCAAAGCAATTTGCGGTTTTTTTTTACTTTAAACGGTATTTTTTTAGTCTCCTGTCCAATGCTTGCCATGAAATGTTAAGCAATTCCGCTGCTTCTGACATGTTTTGGCCGGTTTTCTGCATGGCTCGCTTTATCAAAGCCTTTTCCATGTCAATAAGATTAAAATTTTCTTCGGTCATACCATTTTCCCTGTTTATCATTTTATTGAACAAGGTAAAGTGCTGAGGCCTGATTGTGCCGTTGTTATCACATAAAATTACGGCACGCTCAACCATATTGCGCAACTCCCTGATGTTTCCCGGAAAATAATAGTTGTTGAGCATGGCAAAAACATCCTCATCAATCCCATTGATTTGCTTTTTCATTTTCTGACCATAGTCCTTCGTAAAATGCTTCAGCAAGGCGGGGATATCCTGCTTGCGTTCGCGAAGTGGCGGAATATGTATGATAAAGGTGCTTAGACGGTGGTACAGGTCGGTGCGGAATTTTTTTTCATCAAGCATTTTTTCAAGCTCCTGATTGGAGGCAGCTATAACTCTCACATCAATAGGAATGGCATGGTGCGAACCTACTTTGTTCACTTTGCGCTCTTCCAATACGCGCAGCAATTTGGCTTGTTGCCCAATAGGCATATCACTTATTTCGTCAAGAAAGAGGGTTCCTGTATTGGCAATTTCAAACCAACCTTGCCTTTCTTCCAGGGCACCTGTAAATGACCCTTTCTTGTGTCCGAAAAATTCGCTCTCGAACAAACTATCGGTGATGGCACTGCAATTTACCGAATGAAACAGGTTTTTGCTGCGGCTGCTCATATAATGAATGCCGTGGGCAACCAATTCTTTACCTGTTCCGCTTTCACCCGTAATCAGTACGGAAGTGTTGTCCGTTTGGGCTACTTTCTCCATCAGTTCTAAAACTGTTTTCATGGCCTCGCTCTTACCGATCATTTGGCTGCCGGTTTGCTGATACAGTTTTTCGGAGAGAATACTCAGACTGGTATTATAGGCTTTCAGTTTGTTGTTCAGATCCAAAAAACGCTCTGTTCGGAGGATGGCATTATTGAGTTCGGCCAGCCTGAAAGGTTTCTGGAAATAGTCTGTTGCCCCTTTTCGCATGGCTTCTATCACAGTAATCATATCGCCATGTCCCGAAATCATGATGACCTCTATGGTTGCATGCTTTTTTTTGATGTGTTCGAGCACTTCAAGGCCGCTCATCTCAGGAAGGCGGATATCCACTATGGCAATATCGATTTCATTCTTGCTTAAATGCTCAAAAGCTTCAGAAGGCCTGCCTGCCTGATAGGTAATATAGCTTTGTTTCAGCAGGTATTCATCAATTTCTTCCCTCACCCGGGGCTCATCATCCAAAATTAAGATTGATAAACGTTTCATCTTTAGTGGTTCTTTTCGTGGATTGGTATGCTTATACTGATTCTTGTAAATTCGTTTTCAATGCTTGCAGCTTCAATAGTACCACCCAACTCTTTCACAATGCCGTAGGATATCGAAAGCCCGAGCCCTGTGCCATCCTCCGCTTCTTTGGTGGTAAAGAAGGGGTCGAAAATGCGTGTGATGTGGTTTTCCGGAATGCCAATCCCGTTGTCCAACACTTCAACTACAAAGCGATCTTCCTGCCGGAAACTTTTTAGCGATATTTTTTTCTTATACCCATCTGCTTCTTCTTTGTAACGCTTATCCACAGCAAATTTGGCATTGTTTAGCAAATTAAGCAATACTTGTTCAAATCGTAAAATATTACTGTTTAGTGTTATACCTTGTTTGTCAAGATTGATTTCCATATCAACAAAATGATCGATGAACTTCCTGTTGATCATCATCAAAGCATTGTTAATGGCGGTGTTGATGTTGAAAACTTCACTTGTTTTCTTTTCCTGGTCGCGCGAAAAAATCCTGACATGGTTTATCAGTTCGCGGATGCGTTCAATATCTTGAAAAATCAAACTAATTTTTGATTGGAGATAGTCGTTTGAAAGGGTTTCATTTTCCAGTTCATGGAGTATATTGTCGAGGCTCAGGGTGATACCACCCATGGGTTGGTTTATTTCGTGGGCCATACCTGCTGCCAGTTCACCCAGGGATTCGAGTTTTGATTTTTGGATCAGGGCCTGTTGCTGTTTTTCAATTTTCGAAAGTTCCTGTTTAACGCGCTCTTCCAGGTTTTGATTGAGCAATTCAAGCTCTGTTTCGTAATTCTTGCGTGTGTCGATATCGGTCATAAAAGTGAGCACAGCCAGCTTGTTGTCCCATGTAATAAGGGTCGATTTCAACTCCACCCATTTGAGCTGTTGTTTGGCATTAATAATAATGATGTCGTAGGATTCGGGCACTTCCTCCCCATTGAGCCTCCTGTAATGATTGTCCACCACCATTTCCCTGAAGTCGGGGTGGATGAAATTGGTGAAAGGTTTTCCCATAACCATTTTTGGCAAGTAACCAGTTATTTCATAGGCTTTTGGGTTGATAAACTGTATTTGGGCATTGTGGGTGAGAAATATCCCTTCGTTGGCGTTTTCGAAAATGAGTCGGTATTTTTCTTCACTGTCGCGGAGCAAGTCTTCGGTTATCAAACGCTCTGAAATCTCAATTTCAAGATTTCTCGTCCGCTCAGCTACCCTTTCTTCCAACTCAGTGTTTAGATTACGCAGTTCATTCTCGATACGTGCCCGTTTAAAGGCTGCCCCCAAAATGCTTGCTGCAGCCTCCAGGGTGTTGGCTTCAACCTGTGTCCATTGCCGTTCGCTCAGGCAATCATCAAAGCCGATAAATCCATGCCACAAATCATCTATAAAAACCGGAACTGCCATTATCGATATAATTTCCTGACTTTGAAGAACTTCTCTTTCCGGGCTGGGGAAATTGCAAACATTACCAAAAACTTGTTGTCGTTGACCAAGGATTTGATTCCAACGCGAAAAAGGGGAATTTAATAAAGGGACGGTTTTGAGTTCTGGGTTATCTATTTGGGCTCCAATTCCTTCATTTACCCATTCGTATTGTTGTCCGGTAAATACTTCTCCATCTTTCTCAAAGTTTTCGAAAATATAAACCCTGCTCACCTGGGTGGCTTTGCCCAAACGGGTTAAAATTGTATTGATGGTGTTGGTGTTTATTTCGTTGCGCAACAGCACTTCAGAAATATCGCTAACAGCTTGTAATATGGATTCATTTCGTCTGAGGGCTTCTTCGGCCCTGCGCCGCTTTTCTTCCTCAAAACGCATAGCCGATTCGAGCTTAATTTCGCGTGTTTGTTCCTCTATCAGGGCGAAAAGCTTTTCGTTGTCGATGGGTTTGAGCAAGAAGCCTTTTACGCCATTTTCGATGGCACGCATAAAATAGTGGGCTTCGCCATAGGCCGACATGATAACAATACGTGCTCCGGGATGCTGTTTTCTGATTTTCCGGGTCATGTCGAGGCCATTCATTACCGGCATTTTAATATCGGAAATCACCAGGTCAGGTTTGAGGTCTTCGTACATTTTAATGCCTTCTTCCCCGTTTTCTGCCATATCAAACGACCTTACCCGCGGACTAATAAGTGTTTGGTATATGCTGCGAAGGATTTTTTCATCCTCCACATATAACACTGAAATATCCCATTGTTTCATTTGGTTGTTGCCATTGAGGGGCATGCGAATTTATGGATATTTTTTTTCTCCGGCAAAAATTGGCATTTCCAGGTAATTTTCTAATGGTGTGAGCGGGCACGACCAACGTTCATCATAGGCGCAATAGGGGTTGTAGCATAGGTTAAAGTCAACAACCAAGCTGTCTGCATGTGGAATTTCCAAATCGAGATAGCGTCCGCCACCGTAGGTTAAATCTTTATTTGTCAAATCTTTAAATGGAAGAAATAAAGCATTGTATGTTGGGTCTTTCTCCAGCTGATCCATGTTTTGAAAAATAGACAACTGTAATTGTTGGCCATCAATTTCAAAATGCAAGGTGCCATACTTCCGGTATCTTGGCTGTCTTTCGGTAGTAGTAGGCATGGAAAAAACTTCGGACAGAGTATCTTGTTCGAGGTGGGCGCTGAGCTTGTATTTTTCATTTGGCGGAAAATATTTTAACCCCCGAAAGCGCTGTAGGTCATTCTTGTTGAGTGGACTTGTCAGGCTATCAGCAAAATATCGGTCTTTTTCATAACGTTTGCCCACCAGTTGATCCACATAACGGCCATTGATAATGTTTGCTTTGTAGTGCTCAATGTCCGGATGAAAAAATAGGGCTGAGTAAAAATAACTAATCAACTCGCTGAATACGATGCGGAAACCGCGGCTGGTTTTATACCAGGATTTGGCATCAAAGGATGGGTCAGTATCCGTGATCAGGCCAATCTGCCGCCCATCGCTGAAGGCCTTTCGATACATCAGGTGCGAGCGGCGTGCATGAGCCCCCATGGTGTAAAGATCAAAATCGTTGTAGCCTAAATTCCATTTTTCAAGTTCCATCTTTAAAGCCACAGCAGTTCCGTAAGTGCGGTCGCGCAATACTGTATTGGGAATGGTTGCCGTGTATATCGTATCCTTGAAAAAGAGCCTTTTCATTGATTCCACAGAGGCTTCTGCCATATTTGAAAAAGGGGGAGGAGTAAGTCCATTGGGTGATTGGCACGCCTGTAACTACCATTATTTCATAATTGTTTTCATAATAGTATTCAATGGCATTGCGCAGGCCGTGAGGTAGGAATCCAGCCTTCAACAACCAGCATTTTGGCATGACCGGGTTTTTGCTTGGCCAAAAGAATAGGTATTAGAAATGCAAAAGAAGCCAGGCTGCAAAAAGAAGAGGGCGGTGATATTAGCCATCCCAACAAGCTTGGAACCAGAATATGGCGACG
The DNA here is from genome assembly GCA_018400955.1 of Bacteroidales bacterium. GTDB lineage: Bacteria > Bacteroidota > Bacteroidia > Bacteroidales > F082 > CALAZZ01. Next base: position 2,685 of record JAGYLH010000060.1, on the reverse strand, counting down.
CTTAAAAAGAGATTCGACATGGGTTTGTTATTTTTGCGCGGCAAGTTAGCTATTTTGCATGAATTAATCACTTAGCGCATGGATTTACATCATTATAGAAATAACTACTTGAAAGACAGTTTGATCGAAGACTTGCCCCTTAATCCCCTTTGATTTGTTTAGGGGATGGCTTGGGATTGCCCTACAAAAGAAACATTTATGAAGCCAATGCGATGGTGCTTTCCACTGTGTGTCGGGAGACCAACCATCATCGCGTGTGGTTTTTGTTAAAGGAGCTGGATACTCATGGATTTGTGTTTTATACCAATTACGAGAAACCGCAAGGGAAGAGCTGGAGCAGAACAGGTGGCGCGGCATTGAACTTTTTCTGGCGCGAACTCGAAAAGCAGGTGCATCGAGGTATGAGATTGAGAAAATTGACCACAAGGTTTCGGCTGGGTATTTCAATAGCAGGCCTTCGAAAGCCGCGTGAGTGCCATTGTTCGCCTCAAAGCCAGCCCATCGCTTCGCGCCAGGTACTGGAAGACAAACAAAATGATTTATTATCAAAACCAGATCAAAGTGGTTTGTCCTCCCCATTGGGGTGGTTATCGCCTGGTGCCTGAACGCATATATAAGTTTTTTGGCAGGGCGGTAGCAAACTCACGGCACGAATGAACACCAGTTGAAATGGGCGATTGGCATCAGATACGGCTTGCCCCTTAATTCTTACGCGAGATTTATAGGATTGAAAATCGCTCTTTTCCTTTTAAAATGACCTATTACTTTTTGCCAAATCATTCCAGCTCGTGCACAAATTTATCAGTTCGGCATCCCCTCGCCTTTCTCACATGCTGCTTCTTTCAAGACTGCCCCAAATGGGTTCGCCACAGGCAATGCATTTGATGTGGTGTTCCATAAGGTATTTTACAGCAAAAGGATAGTCCTTTACAAGGTCTTCAATTTCAATTTCTTTCGTAATCATTCTGTGTGTTGTTGATAAGATCGAAGGATTAAATTCGCTGCAAATTTCTTAAAATTCTTAGGTTTGTAGTAAAATATAAGCGGAATGGTTGAAAATATTTATGATAAGCTAAGCGATCCGGTTGCGTTTATCGTTTTCGTGCTCACGCTTTTGCTCCCCGTGGCTGTTGGTCTGCTTGCCCTTTTAAAAACAAAGAATCAATCAGACTTTTTTATTGGCGGGCGCTCCATGAGTTCCTTTGTGGTTGGTTTGTCAGCCATTTCATCGGGGCGTTCTTCTTGGTTGGTTCTGGGTTTGAGTGGTGTGGCCTATGTTTCAGGCACCAGCGCAATATGGGCCATTGTCGGTTACATAGTCGTTGAAGCCTGGCAGTTTGTTTACCTGGGAAGGAAATTACGCGATCAAACCCAGGAAATGGACTCTATAACCCTGCTCGATTATTTTGAATCGCGCTTTAATGACAAATCCGGTTTGTTACGCATCAGTGGTGTGGTTATCATCGGTATCTTTATAACAGCCTATGTGGCAGCACAATTCAATGCAGGTGCCAAGTCGTTGGCTACGGCCATGGACCTTTCCATGGTGGTATCACTGGTTATCTCTGGCCTGCTTATTATGGTGTATATGGTCCTGGGCGGTTATGTTGCCGTTGCGTACAACGATGTGGTCAGGTCGGTCATAATGCTAATAGGCCTGATTGTTTTACCAGTTGTTGGTATCATACAGATTGGAGGACTCGCCATTCTCAATGATATGCTGCAACAATTAAACCCGGCTTATTTGGATCCTTTTTCATTGGGGGTTGGTGCTTTGGTTGGATTTGTTGGAATTGGTCTTGGTTCGCCCGGGCAGCCGCATATCGTGGTACGCTATATGTCGATTAAAGACCCAAAAAAACTGAAATACAGTGCTATATATGGCACATTTTGGAATATTCTGTTGGGTTTGGGAGCCATTAGTATTGGGCTGGTAGGCCGTATTTTGGTGCCTGATGTCAATTCCTTGCCTGATGCCGATCCCGAAATGATTTATCTGGTATTGTCGTCAAGTTATTTCAGTCCGGCACTTTACGGATTGCTTATTGGGGGTGTATTTGCTGCCATTTTATCAACTGCAGATTCGCAGCTGCTTGTGGTGGCTTCCACCTTTGCCAGGGATTTTTACGAAAAGCTTTTTGCGCGAAAAAGGGTCATTGATGAAAGGCGGAAGCTCTTCGTGAGCCGGATTGTTGTAGTGGTGGCAGGTATAGTGGCCCTCATTCTGGCCTATATGGCTAAGGATTTGGTTTTTTGGCTGGTGCTTTTTGCCTGGGCTGGTTTGGGAGCTGCATTTGGCCCTGCCCTTATTATGTCGTTGTATTGGAAAGGGGCCACCAAGGCAGGCATATTTGCCGGAATGCTCGCCGGAAGCCTTATTACTATTGGTTGGCGGCTTTGGCTCAAGGAAATAACCGGTGTTTATGAGCTTATACCTGGCTTTTTTACAGCTCTTTTTGTAATACTTATTGTGAGCAGACTCTCAGGAGGCAGAAAAGGGAAAGCTTCAAGTTGATTCATCTCATTACCAAACAATTTCTTATCAGAAACAGCTTTTTTATGGGATAAAATATTTTAATGAGCCGGGTGCAAGCAGGCGCATGATGTATTTGTGGCAACCTGCTAAAGCCGATTGGTTTCGAGGTGTTCCATCAGTTCCTTCTTTTTGAGTTCGTCGGGGTTGGT
>JAGYLH010000006.1 GCA_018400955.1 Bacteroidales bacterium | reverse complement strand
GCTAAGAACAATAGCTTTAAAGTTCTTCCTTTATTGCCAAAATCATAACTAATGTGCGAAACATCAGGAATTTTATTTCCAAGGTGTACGGTTTTCAAGCTTTATATGAACGCATCCGCACACTTCCTGCCTGGTGGCGAACAGTTTTGCCTGTTGAGTCATTGCTTTATAATGTTGATATATAATTATTTACAAAGAATGGCATAGTATGTGATTTTTTCGAAATCATTAAATCTGAACCGTACACATCAAGTTATTTTTTTGATATGATCAAGCTCAACAACATACACAAAAGCTATCCCATGGGCAAAAGCAGCCTGCACGTGCTCAAAGGCATCGACCTGCATGTGGAAGCTGGTGAAATGGTTTCAATCATGGGTTCGTCAGGCTCCGGAAAATCAACTTTGCTCAATATTATCGGCCTGCTCGACAATCATGACAAAGGCGATTACTATCTTGACAACCAACTGATAAAAGAAATGAATGAAACCAAGGCTGCCTTGCTGCGCAACAAATCGCTGGGTTTTGTTTTTCAATCTTTTAATTTGATCAGTTTTAAAAACGCTGTTGAGAATGTTGCTTTGCCTTTATATTACCAAGGGGTTGGAAGGCGCAAACGCAACAAGCTGGCCATGGAATACCTCGAAAAGGTAGGTTTGCGCGAATGGGCCAGCCACATGCCCAACGAACTTTCGGGCGGACAAAAACAACGCCTTGCCATCGCCCGTGCCTTGATTTCGCAACCCAAGGTGATACTTGCCGATGAGCCTACAGGTGCGCTTGATAGCGTTACCTCCTCGGAAGTGATGGAACTGCTTCAGGAAGTAAATGCAACTGGCATCACCATCATCATAGTGACCCACGAAAACGACATTGCACATAAAACACAACGCATCATCCGTTTGCATGATGGTTTGATCAATACGGACAAGAAAAATGGTGTGCACCGCGAAGAAAAAATAACAAGTAAAGCCGGATAGAAAACAGGATGAGCCCAAATTCACCCCAAAGACTGTAATTAAGAATATCAAATTCACAAAGACTAAAAAAATGTTCGACCTGGATAAATGGCAAGAGATTTTCAGCACCATAAGCAAGAACAAGCTGCGCACTTTTCTTACCGGCTTTTCTGTGGCCTGGGGCATTTTTATGCTGATTATTTTGCAAGGGGCAGGCAAGGGCTTACAAAATGGGGTAGAAACCCAATTTCAGGGTTCAGCCACCAATTCAATGTGGATTTGGAGTGGTCAAACAAGCAAACCTTATGCCGGTATGCAGCCTGGCCGCTATGTGCGCATGACAAACGATGATTACGAACATATTGGAAATCACATCGAGGGAATTGATAAATTATCTGCCCGCTTCAGTACAAGGGGCAACAGCCTCATCACCTATAAAAATGAATCGGGCACCTATAACATGCGTAGTGTCCACCCCGACTACCTGCAGATTGAGCGCCTTGAAATACCTGAAGGACGCTTTATCAACATATTAGACTTGAAAAATTACAGGAAGACGGTGGTCATCAGCACCAAAGTTAAAGAGGAATTATTCAAGCAAGAAGAAGCCATCGGCAAATACATCAATGTAAATGGCATCCCTTTTAAGGTTGTTGGGCTGTTCACGGATGCCTCCAACAACAGCGAAAATATGCACATGATTTACTTGCCCATCACAACAGCCCAACGGGTGTTTTCGGGTAGCAACCGCATCAATTTGATTGCCTTAACCGTTGGTGATGCATCTGTAGAAACATCTAAGGAAATAGAATCAGAAATTAAAGCCACTTTGGCCGCACGCCACAAATTTGACCCAACTGATGAACGTGCCGTTGGTTCGTGGAACAGTACAGAAGCCTTTGATCAGTTTGTGCGTTTGTTTAGCAGCATCAGTTTGTTCGTTTGGGTTATTGGCATTGGAACGATCATAGCCGGGGTGGTTGGCGTTAGCAATATCATGATGATTGTGGTGAAGGACCGCACCAAAGAAATCGGTATCCGCAAAGCCATAGGTGCAACACCAGGCAGTGTTGTCAGCCTGGTTATGCAGGAAGCCATATTGATAACCGCTTTTGCGGGATATGTTGGATTGGTACTGGGCGTTGCGCTTCTTGAATTGGTTTCGGGAAATATTGACACACCCTTTTTCAAGCATCCACAGGTTGATATCGGTGTTGCTATTGGGGCTACCGTATTATTGGTGGCTGCAGGTGCCTTGGCGGGCTTTTTTCCGGCACGACGCGCAGCATCCATCAGACCGATAGAAGCCTTAAGGGATGAGTAGTAAGACCGTATTTTTATACGTTGAAATATAAAAACATAAAAAAATGTTTGACCGCGATAAATGGACAGAAATTTGGAACAGCCTGGCCAAAAACAAAATGCGCACCACGCTTACTGCCTTTGGCGTATTTTGGGGCATTTTTATGCTAATGGTCATGCTGGGCTCAGGCAAAGGCCTTGAGAATGGCGTAAAAGATGGCATGGGCGATTTTGCTACCAACAGCGTTTTCATGTGGTCGCGGTCCACTTCTGTCCCTTATCAGGGCTTGCCGCGAGGCCGCCGTTTCGATTTTCGCAACGATGACGTAAAAGCTTTGCGCGAAAATATTGAAGAATTGGATATTCTTTCGCCCCGCCTGCAAGTGTATGGCCGTGATGGAAACAATGTGGTAAGAGGCCTCAAGGCCGGTGCTTTCAGTGTTTTCGGGGATTACGCCCAGTGGAACGAAATAGACCCAGTTGATGTGGTTCAGGGAAGGTTTATCAACCAAAACGATACTGATCAAAGGCGAAAGGTGGCTGTTATTGGCCAAAAAGTACGCGATGTATTGTTCGAAAAAGAAGAAAACCCAATCGGGGAGTATATCCGCATCAATGGCATCTATTTTCAGGTTGTGGGCGTGTTCAAGCCACTGAGCACCAATATGAATTTTGGAGGCGACAAGGAAGAAAGTATCCATTTGCCTTTTACCACCATACAGCAGGCTTTCAATTATGGCGACCGCATTTCTTGGTTTGCCATGACGGCCGGGGAAGGGTATGCTGCTACACAGCTGGAGGAAAGTGCTATCAGACTGCTTAAGGAACGCCACAAAGTAGCACCTGAGGATGACCGCGCCATTGGGTTTTTTAACCTCGAAAAAGAATTCAAACAAATGCAGGGTCTTTTTGGTGGAATCAACGCCCTCATCTGGATTGTAGGAACAGGTACCCTGCTGGCCGGTGTTATCGGCATCAGCAATATAATGCTTGTGGTGGTGAAGGAACGCACCAAGGAAATTGGTATTATGCGTGCCATTGGGGCATCGCCAATGAAAGTAATCAGCCAGATAATAAGCGAATCGGTTATACTAACAACAACCGCCGGATATACAGGCCTGGTAATAGGCGTATTCCTGATTGAATTAATCAACAAAAACCTCCCGCAGGAAGGTGGCAGGCAAATGTTCCTGAACCCGAATGTTGATTTCGATGTGGCAGTAACAGCCCTTGTAATATTAGTAATATCAGGTGTTGTAGCCGGCTTTATTCCGGCCCGACGTGCCGTTAGTATAAAACCAATTGACGCTTTGCGTTATGAATAAAAAAGTCCTTTTATATAAATGAAACTTTGAAAAACCCAGATAAACACAATAATCATGAAAACAATTCTTAAAATTTTAGTCGCCCTCGTTGTCGTCGGAGTATTTGCAGGTACCATTTTGTACCTCTACAAAAAATCACAGGCCAAACCCATAATTTATGAAACTGCCAGTCCGTTTACCACTGATATAATTCGCAAAACGGTTGCTACCGGATCGGTAGTGCCCCGCAAGGAAATTGAAATCAAGCCAAAGATTTCGGGTATTATTGAAGAAATATTTGTGGAGCCGGGTGATATGGTTAAAAAAGGCGATTTGATTGCCCGTGTGAAAATTATACCCGATATGATCAACCTGAACAATGCCGAATCGCGTGTGAAGCGTGCAGATATTAATTTGGAGGAATCGCGTAAAAATTACCTGCGCTACAAGCAATTGTTTGAGCAAAATGTTGTGGCCGAAGCTGACTATCTCACTTATGAAATTGCATTCCGCAATGCGACCGAAGAATTACGCACAGCCGAAGACAACTTGCAACTCATCCGCGAAGGGGCTACCAAAAAGCTTGGTGCTGCCACCAATACACATATCACCTCAACCATCAACGGCATGGTGCTTTTAGTACCCGTTGAAGAAGGCAACTCAGTGATTGAAAGCAACCAGTTTAATGACGGCACAACAGTAGCCACCATTGCAGATATGAGCGAAATGATTTTCGAGGGCAAGGTGGACGAATCGGAAGTGGGCAAGATCAAAGAGGACATGGAGCTGATCCTTTCGATAGGTGCCATTGAGCAAGAAAGTTTTGCTGCCCGCCTGGAACGTATTTCACCAAAAGGGGTTGAGGAAAACGGGGCGATACAGTTTGAAATCAGGGCTGCGGTTGAGCTTAAAGACCAGCAGTTTATCCGTGCCGGCTACAGTGCCAATGCAGATATTGTGCTGGAGCGGGCCGAACAGGTTATGGCCATCAACGAAAGCATGCTGCTTTTGAAGGGGATTCAACCTATGTGGAGGTAGAAACAAGCCCGGAACAATATGAAAAGAGATATATCAAAACTGGTCTTTCAGATGGCATTGTTATTCAGGTTATTGAAGGCTTAAGCATGAGCGATAAAATAAAGGCTGGAACAAAATAGCGTGTCGTTATCATGGCATATGTTTAGTCATCTCCATGTTGCAAAAACACAAACAGCAAAATGAGTAAATTGTGTGTTGGTTTGGTGCCCGCAGCAAGGCCTTTTAGGCCGGCTGCGGGTTGCCATTTTACAATCCACTTAATAACTTCAATGAATGAAAATCTGATTTGTAACTATTTTTTTTAGATTTGAATCCTCAAAAAACAAAATCTATGACATTTAAACCTGTTTACACGCAAGAACGCATCGCCCTGCTCGACCTTTTGCGCGGCTTTGCCCTTTTTGGCATATTAATGGTTAATATGCCACTCTTCAACAATCCGGCTACCATTATGTTTGGCGATTACAGCATCTGGACTGACCCACTGAGCAAGTCGGCCACCTGGTTTATCCGCTTCTTTTTCGAAGGGAAATTCTACATCCTCTTCTCCTTACTATTTGGTATGGGATTTCAGCTTTTTATGCAAAAAATCGACGAGAACAAATCTGTTTTGCCCTTGTTTCGCAGGCGATTGCTTTATATGCTGCTATTTGGTATTTTGCATGTGGTATTTTTATGGTATGGCGATATCCTCGTTTGGTATGCTTTATTTGGTTTCGTAATGACTTGGTTGCGCAAAAAATCGAACCGCAGCCTGATTAAGTGGGCCATTGGTTTTATGTTAATCCCTGTCGTTTTTACAGCCATCATGCTGGGTTTTATGGAATTCGCTTTAACTATTCCTGAAGCTGCCGATGCCATGCAAGAAAGTGCCCTTCAGCGAAGCAATTACATGCAGGAACTCACCGAAGCAGCTTATGCTACCTACCCTTCAGGAAGTTTTGCCGAAATAGTAAATCAGCGCCTGACGGAATACCTGTTGCTGTTACCAGGAGCGTTCTTCTTTTATCCCAACGCATTTGCCATGTTTCTGATTGGGATGGTGTTTATGCGCAATGGTTACCTGGCTAACCCGGCTGAGCACAAAAGTTTTTTCAAAAGATTGCTGGCGATCAGCTTGCCAATTGGATTGGCTGGTGCCTTTGTTGTGGCACATTTTGGATCACAGGTCAGCCAAATCAACATGAGTTGGCTGATGCTGCTTGTATCGGCAGGACATATTGTTGGCGGCTTTTTTATGGCCATGACCTATATCTCGCTTATTGTTTTCTGTTCGCAAAGGGGGATGTTTACCAAACTACGAAGCCTGGTAGCCCAGCTTGGCCGCATGGCCCTTACCAATTACCTGATGCATTCGCTTATTGCCAGCATACTTTTCTTCAGCTATGGATTTGGCCTATACGGAAATGTAAGTCCCTTTCAGGGCATTTTAATAACCATTGCCATTTATATATTCCAGTTGTTTTTCAGCCACTATTGGTTGAAAAAATACCGTTTCGGGCCTATGGAATGGTTGTGGCGGAGCATGACTTATGGCCGAAAAATGCCTATGAAACGCGAGGATTAGGCCGTAAACCGGGGAAGCGGCAATTTCGCTATGTCACCAATACCTGATTATTGCCGTTTCGCCTGCTTCCAGGTCGAACCAGAATATGGTATCACCATCAACCTTTTTACTTTTGGGAATTTCTCCATTAACTTCTACCGAATGGGAAGAAACGGCCAGGTTGAGCCCGCTAATTTTTTGTGTGCCACTGTTCAAAATTTCAACATGGCCCTGCGCTACGATGTTATATTCCAATTTATTGATGGCTTCAACATAGGCCAGTTGTTTGGCAATGGTTGTGGGCAGCATTTTTTGGGCATCGCGCAGTTCAGCCAAACGCGAAAGTGCCTGGTTAAAACCTGGGGGAGCTGTTATTTTTCCGGTTTCGTCAAATCGCCAGAACCCTTTGCCTTCGCGGGCCCAGGCGGGATAAACATGGTTGATATGCACCGTCCTGAAGCTGATTAAACTGGCCAAACGACCCGGATGAAAATAATAATCCCACAAACGCTCCTGTGGCACCTCCAGTGTGCCAGTAGTTCCCCAAAGGATGGCTTCGGGAATGGCAGGATGCGTCGTAATGGCCTCATCAGGAAAGCGGTCGCCAAAACCGGGATAAGGCAGTTGGAAATGTCCGTTGAAAGCCCATTCATCAAAAGGGTTTAAGGTTTCTAGATAGGGGTTCCAAAAATAGCGCACACCAAATTCCTGCCACAGGTCGCGGGCATATTGGGGCGAGTAGGCCAACAAACCGTCACATACAAGGTTTTCGCGGTTGTTCCGGGGCTTGTTGTTGTATCCGTGATCAATCCATGTTGGCGAACCGAACTGGGTATTCATAAATTGCAAAGCTTCTTTGAGGTTTTCGCGTGAAGACGAAAACTGTTCAGGGGTATGCAGGCAAATATCATGACCCCTGGCATGCAATTGTTTGAGCAAATCAAAAAAAGCTGAATCAGTTTGAATGGTCGCATGCAATTCGTTAAAAATCCCGTTGCTGGCTATTGTATTGGTGATGCTGTCAGGATTGTTGTAAAAAACACTTTTTGAAACCGGAATACCATATTTCACAAAACCACCTGTTGCTTCGGCAGCATCCGCAATGTCTTCATGGCCAAAATTGACAGCCCTGTGGGTACGAATATTGGTCCAGTCAGCATGCTCAGTCCAGATAATGGCAGCTTCAAAGCCATCCGGAACGGGCATAAAACGTGGGATATTGCTGATGTCTGCACCCAAAACAAGATTAAAACCATTTGTAGTTTGCGTTCTTTTGGTGGTTTTCCTGGCTGAAAGGTCTTCAAAAAAGTCGGTGGTATCGGTTCGCAAGGGGAAATGAACCATGGGCTGGTCTTGGTGATACTCCATATTGAAGAGCAACATTTTTTCGTCGGTATCTATCTGGACCGACGACAGTTGCTGAAGATGGTAAAGGCTGATACTCCTGATGCCCTCGCCGATGATTACTCCCTGCTTAGCGAGGTGATATTCCTGTTGAAAATGCTCTTGATCCTCTAAACTGTTTTTACGCATTATCGCTGCCGGCTCATCATAAAATGGCAGTTGCAAGGCATTGCGAAAAATGCGGATACCCGGTTTAAGGCGTGTTTCAACAGCAAAATCAATGCGGGGACTATTGAAATTAGTTGTTATTGTTAAATCAATACGACCTATTGGGGACCGGTTGCGGAGGTGCAGCTTCACCTGCCCGTTTTTCTCCCGTTTGCGCAGCAGTTTCCATTTACCTGAAACCACCTCCTTTCTTAATCCATCAAATTCAAATTCAGCAAAATGAACAATTGGATAGGTAAGGTGCCGGCCACGGTTGTCGGCTAAAAGCACGGTTGCTGTTTCTGGAAAAAACAGGAGTTCATAGTAGGTGTTTTGCCTAAGGACCTGCGGCAGTCCTGTGACCACATCCCTATGTACATCAGGCAGATAAGTCGGCATTTGCAATCGCTCCATGCTGATTGTTAGATCATCTATATCAAACACCTCGGCACCCGGATTCCATAGGTAAGATTTTAATTTGGCCTCTTCGCCGTAATTGGCCGGCAATTTAAACGAAGCCGATAAATGTTTCCAAACGGAAGTTGAATCCAAAACGTCGTCCGCTTTTATACCATGCCAATACAAAAGGCTGTCGTTGCGCGTGAGGCTCAATACAAAAATGGCCCTGCTCGGTGCAACATTGAAACGCAGCCACGCATCGAAATTAATTTGCAAATTGGTGTTGTTTAGCGAATCGGGCAGAGGGAATTCCAACCCTAAGGCATATTCCTGGCTGGCAATAGTTCGGTGATAAAATTTTCCGCCGAAAGCTGTTGTATCCTCTATGGGATTGGTGTTTTGCCAATAATTGTGGGCTTTATCGGGCTCAAAGCCTGTATGTAAATGTTGGGCTTGCAGCATGGGGCTTGCAAACAGCAAAAAAGAAAGGATTATAAAAAACTGCGTTTTCAGCAGGCTATTCATACTCTTTTATTTCGGCCTCACCTTTAAGCACCATCATGGCGTTTACGGCATGGGCTTCCAAATCGTTGATGGTGGGATACAATGCCATGGGTGCCATTTTACCAACCCGTTGTTTTACATTGTCAAGAAATCTTTCACTGTTAAAAATGTTGCCAGTTAAGATAATTGCATCTACATCACCTTCTAAAACAGCATAATAGGAAGCAATCTCCTTGCTCACCTGATAGGCCAGTGCGCGCGAAATAAACAGGGCTTTTTCGTCACCGTCTGCAATCATGCGGTCAATTTGGGTGATGCTGTCGGTACCCAAATACGCATAATATCCACCTTTGGAAGTAATCATCTCCATCACCTGCTCTTCGCTATATTTTCCACTGTAGCAAAGCCTGACCAACTGACCTACAGGAAGTGTGCCGGCACGTGAGATAGAAAATGGCCCGCCCCCGTCGAATGCCTGATTCACATCAACAACCAATCCTTTTTGATGGGCGCCAATAGAAATGCCTCCAAGGCCGATATGACAGACAATCAGGTTGAGCTCCTCATAGGATTTGTTTACTGATTTGGCATATTTGCGCGCAAAGTGTTTATGGCTTAAAGCATGGAAAATCGACTTGCGCTCAAAAATGGGATGCCCTGTAATACGTGCCATGTCGGTTAGTTCATCCACCACCACCGGATCGGCCATAAAGGCACCTACGTCGATTTTTTTGGCTATTTCGTAAGCAATCAGCCCGCCCAAATTGGTGGCATGAACCCCCATAATACCAATTTTCAGGTCTTCCACCATTTTTTCATTTATACGGTATATACCTGATTTTAATGGTTTCACCAAGCCACTCCTGGCCATTACAATGGCTACCAATTCCAATTTGAAATCGTTTCGCTCAATCTCGGTAATTACAGCTTCGGTGCGGTAATGCAATTGATCAGGTATATTTTTGAACCGGGCTAATTCTTCTTCCGGGTGCTGAATGGTTTTCAAAAAAATGGGCTCCGAATTGCGGTAAAGGGCAATGCGCGTTTTGCGCACTTCGGGATAAATAATGAGGATTTTTTGCTGCAGCATGGTTGTTACGGTTTTATCGCACAAAGTTAAAAAAGAGTTTGGATTATAGGACCACGAAAGAGTAGTCCGGTAAATCTCAAAAAAAATCGTGCTGAAAGTCATATGCTAAAATCCAAGCAGATAACCTTTTATTGAATCCTCAAATGCTGTGATTTATTGTTTTTTGATTTCAGGTATCACCTGACTCATGACTTCAATTTAAGGTGGCTAAGACGCTCACTGAGCTGAGCCGAAGTGGAGTCGAAGCCCCGACTTACCTCGAAATTACCTTTCTTTCCGTTGCCATTGGCTCCGCACCAGGTCGCTTGCCGTTCGCCAAATCCCAAAAATCGGAGGTGGCTTAGCATTGAAGAGTAGCCAAAACACTGGCTTTCAACTAAAATTTCAGACAGTGTTCAATAGGGTTTAAGATCAGCAATTTAGGATAACCCACAACTCAAGACCCAAAAATGATACAATTGTTTTAACCTGATTAATTCACAAATTTTCTACTACTCTCGAAAATTCGGAACCAACTACCTGCACACTAAACCCGTCCTCTATTTTTTTATTTCGGAAATAATTCACTATTCCCTCATTTAAAAAATCTGCGGTTGGTCGTATTACTGGGTATTTGAACATCTCGCAACGAAATTTTTATGAATTAATCAGGTTAAGATTAAAATCTGACGATCAACGATGTTTCGTAGTTTTGCTGTTACTAAATTCAAGCCCTATGAAAATAATTAATATCCTGGCATTTGCGGTGATGATAGTGATGAACTACCTGGCCAATGCCCTGCCCATCAATGGCAAAACCACCGGCGAACTCTCCGCGCAATACCCCAACCTATTCGTGCCAGCCGGCATTACCTTTTCCATTTGGGGCATTATTTACCTTTTGCTGATGGTGTTGCTAGTGTTGCAATTCCGCAGTCAAAACCAATCAATTGTAACTTCTATTGGCTGGGCATTCGCCATCAGCAGTCTGCTGAATGCCACATGGATTGTTGCCTGGCACTACGAAAAACTCTTCGTTTCGCTAATCATTATCCTTGGCATGCTGATTGCCCTGGCCTATATCAACTGGCAATTGCGTGCCTTGCCTTTTGGCCTTTTTAAAGCAGCTTTCGGTGTTTACTTTGGCTGGGTTTGTATTGCCACCATTGCCAATGTTACGGCCTTGCTTGTTGACAGCCATTGGGGCGGATGGGGTGTTTCGCCTCACACCTGGGCCATTACCATGATCGCCACAGGCCTGCTGCTAACGGCCCTGGCACTTTACCGGCTGCAAAATCCCTATGTAGGCCTGGCTGTGGTTTGGGCATTCGCCGGTATCGTTATCAGGCAATCGGGTGAACACACCACTATTGCCATTACAGCTGCGCTGGCCGCTGTACTTATGGCCATTTTGGTGCTCTATGTATTTGTTGGCGGACAGCGGCTAACATAGAATAAAATATTTTTCAAAAAAACTCAAAGTTTGGTTGCTTCAAAAGCATTTAAGGCCGGTGTTTTGCTATCTTTGCACCGAAAATGCCCGATGGTGTAATTGGCAACACGTCTGACTCTGAATCAGAAGAGTCCAGGTTCGACCCCTGGTCGGGCAACAGGTTTTGAAAAGGGCTGCGCAAAAACGCGGCCCTTTTTGTTTTATGCCTGTTTCTTCTATTGAAAAATGAGGGTGATGTTTTTTGACTTATTTGTTTTTTTTGTCTCATAATTCAATTTTACCTATCTTTAGCATCCTAAATGCACGCCCCCCAGCGAACCAAAAAACAAACGGGCATGGACGAACAACGTAAGTTTTACCGCATATTTCAATTACTTTCGCGCTTGCGTTCGCCCTTAGGTTGTACCAAAAAAGAAGTTTCGGATTCTTTTGAAGTGAGCGAGCGCACCATTGAGCGCCATTTTCAATTGTTGCGCGATCTGGGTTTTGAGATTACCAAAGCAGGCCCGCGTTTTAAAATTGAAAGTCCCGAAAGGCGCGCCCTGCAACATGAACAACTGATACATTTCAGCCTGGAAGAAGCCGCTACCATCAAAGAGGCCTTATTCGCCTGCACCCATCCGGGCCATTTGCAAAAAAGCCTGCTTGATAAGCTTTACGCCCTCACCGAACTCGACGAACTGGCCGATACCATTTACAAACAGGCCATCTCAAAAAATATCAGCCATATACGGGAAGCCATCAAAACCAACACGCAAATCCAGCTAAAAAACTATCACAGCATGGGCAGCAGCAAGCCCAAGGATTATTTGTTGGAACCCATCCGCTTTTACAACTACTATCGCTATCTGATGGCTTTTGATGTGGTGGACCAAAAGGTTAAGCAATTCAAAACCGAACGCATTACCGAAACCATCCTTACCGGCAAAAGCTGGCAATATGCCGGGGAGCAAAGCAAGCAAAAGGTGGATGTGTTTGGCATGTCGGGCACACAGCCCATTGGGGTGAAATTGCGCCTGAGCAAACGGGCACGCCACCTGCTCGAAGAAGAGCATCCCGATGCGGCCCCCTGCATCCATACCCAAGGATACAACCACCTCTACGCGGGTGAGGTTTACTCACTCAAAGGGGTGGGCCGCTTTGTGATGGGATTGCTGGACGAGATAGAAGTGATTGAACCACAGGAGTTAAAAGATTATATCAAAGAAAAAATAAATAAATATTAATTTCCGACACTATATGTCGGGAGGGGGTGGTAGGTTTGAAACCCCAAAATAAAAACAAATTATGCGTTTTTTACTTCACCTTGACATCGCAGAGGGCATGAACTTGTTGCCGTTCAATTACCAATATCCGGTTTCGGCATGGATTTACAAAACCATCAATGAGGGCAACCACGAATTTGCTGCCTTTTTGCACGAAAAAGGTTTTGTGAACGGGTCAAGGTCGTACAAACTGTTCACTTTTTCGCAGTTCCGATTTCCGCCAAAGGGGTTTCGGGTGGCAAACAATTGTATGCAACTGCAATGCAGTCAGGCTCAATTGGAACTTTCCTTTTTTGTTCCCGAAGCCATGCAACATTTCATCGGTGGCCTTTTCAGGGAACAGACATTCAGCATTGGCGACAAACAAAGCAAGGTGAATTTCATGGTGCGCCATGTGGAAGCATTGCCTTTCCCCGATTTTGCCAATACCGTCAGCTTTTCGGCCAATTCCCCCATCATGGTCAGCCGCTATGACGAAAACAGCAAGTATGCCGAATACCTCAAGCCCGGCCATGCCGACTATGAAAGGATTTTGTTTGACAATCTGGTGCGCAAATATGCCGCTGCTTTGGAAGCGGGACTGTTAGCAAATACCAGCACGGCTTTGAACGGGGCCGTGGATATGCGTTTCAGCTTTAAGGAACCTGTAAAACAAAAAGGCATAGTGGTAAAAGCCGGCACCCCCATGCAAACACAGCTTGTTGGCTATATGTATGATTTTGAAATAACTGCACCTCGCGAACTACTGTATATAGGCTACTTTTCGGGCTTTGGCGAAAAAAACAGTCTGGGGATGGGATGTGCCAAATACTTGACTTAATGAATATGCTAAATTTTGAAAACTGGGCAATTAATTGACAACAACAGAAAATTACAAACGATACACCTTAATAATAACTAATCACAGCAATGGATTTTGAAAAACTATATGAAAACACGCCTGATAGTGTAAAGATTAACTATCTGCGCGCAATCCTTAAGAACAATGATTCCCTTAAGGAAGCATTTATAGCCTTCATTAAAGCAGAAGATTGTGTGCCAGACAGATTAACTTTTGAGGCGTTTTCTGAAATAATCACTGATACAAATGATTTGTATCGGTACCATTTCGAGTCGGTTGATACCGAAAACCCCGACTGGGACAGCTATACCCCATCGCACGCGGGTTATATCGAAGAATGGGAACAATATCAGCAAGCAAGTGAGCAGGAATTTCAGGAATATTATCAGGTGTTCCTTTCCGGTGCCATGGACAAAATCATCGAACAGCGGCCTGACGAATTATTGGCCATGCTTGCGGGGCTTTACGAAGCAGCGCTTGATGCCGATGTGCACGATGAATTTGAATCGTTCGGGGATGTGAACGAATTCCTGGTTTTGGAGCACAAGAAGGTTATCAATGCCTTGGCAAAAAAGCTCAGGCTCGGTGCCCCACCAAACAGTAAAATTAACAGCTCCTTTGAATTGTTTTTTCGCTATTGCAGCGAACAATACCCCGGCAACCCCTATTTTGCCAAACATTTTGAGCCTGTATTGCTTGCCCTGGCCGAAAAAACCGAAAATGCAGGCCAATTACTCGAAATAAGGGCGCAGGCAGGTATTGAACAAGCGGTTTTGCCCGAGCTTACCTTGATGCTGTACAAAGCCTCGGGCAACAAGGATGCCTGGTTGCTGGCTGCCCGGCAAATGTATCGCACAAGCGATGCTGTGGCCAAGGAATTGCTGCAATTCTATTTTGAGCATGACCAAACAGCTTTTGTAGAAACAGCCCACGAATTGTTTTCTGCAAGAGCTGGTTCCTGGTCAACTTTTCTTGAGCCCTACGTTACGCCGCAGCTTGATGAACAATTGTTCGTGAAGGTGTTTTCAACACTTACCATTTCGCGACAAAACATTCAATACTACCAAAAAGTAAAACCCTATCTGGATGAAGCAAGCTATGCGAAAATAATCAGCGAACTGAAAAGAGACACCGTTTTTTTGGTGAAAATATATGAAACCGACGAACGCTATGCCGACATCAAAGCACTGGTTCAAAAAGAAAACAACCGTTGGTATTTCGATCAGCTGATTGCACCCTTATTGACCGTTTATCCCGATTTTAGTTTCGAAAAAATAAAGGAGATGGTTGTGGGCACCCTCGAAAACGAGCGGGGTCGCAGCACTTATGCCGAAATAGCCAAATGGCTGGTGCTTGCCAAACAAATACCCGGCTACGAAACCAAAACAACACAACTGATACAAAATACGTATGCCCACAAACCCAACCTGCCCGCGCTGAAGGATGAGATGAGGAAGGCGGGGTTGAATTAAGGAATAATAAAATTAGAAGTATTATGAGACTACATTTGAAAACAACAAAATCTAAGGAATTGGTTCCATTTAATTACCAAACCTTTTTAACTGGGGCATTGCACAAATGGATTGGCAAGAACAAATTGCATGATGACCGTTTATCCCTTTATTCTTTCTCCTGGCTAAATGGATGTGAAGCATTAAAACAAGGCTTAAGTTTTGAAAATGGTGCTCATTTTTTTATAAGTGTTCATGATCAACAACTTCTTAAAAGTATTATTCAGGGAGTAAGGGAAAATCCGGAAATTGCTTTTGGGCTTATTGTGAATGAATTGATCATACAGGAAGATCCAATATTTGAGCATAAGCATAAGTTCGCCGCTGCCAGCCCTATTTTCATCAAACGAAATATTGAAGGAAAGGAAAAGCATTATGAATACCAACACGATGAAAGCTCAACATTACTCACAGAAACCTTGAAGAACAAATTAAGAAAGGTAAATTTGGATGATGCAGGTGTTTCTGTTCAATTCGATCTGGACTATAGCAACCCAAGAACCAAAGTGATCTACTACAACAAAATTGGTAATAAGGTAAATATTTGTCCTGTTATAATTAAAGGTACACCAGAGCAGATATTGTTTGCTTGGAATGTTGGAATTGGTAATTCTACAGGAATTGGGTTTGGAGCGATAAAATAAGGATTCTTAGGTTAAAAAAAGCAACAAGTAATGCGGCAATTTGAACAACTTGAACACAGCCAATTTTACCACATCTACAACCATGCGGTAGGTGGGCGTGACCTATTTCAGGATTCCAACAACTACGAATACTTTCTAAAGCTTTACGATAAATATATATCGGCGGTGGCAATAACCTACGCATGGGTTCTGATGAAAAACCATTTTCATCTATTGGTGAGGATAAGGAGCGTCGATGAATGTTTAAACCTGACAGGTTTTCAAAACCTGTCAGGTTTAAAACCGCTGTATCAATATTTTTCCAATTTATTCAACGCATACACAAAGGCATACAACAAATACCACGAAACTTCTGGCGCGCTGTTCGAACGTCCCTTTAAACGAAAGCTCATCGACAGCGAGGATTATCTGCGGCAGGTTGTGCTGTATATCCATAACAACCCAATTCACCACGGATTCTGCACCCACCCGTTGGAATACCCCTGGAGTTCATACCTTACTTACATTTCAAAAAAACCAACAAAACTGGAGCGCGAGGCGGTATTAGGATGGTTTGAAGATCAAACAAATTTTATGGCCGTTCACGAACAGAAAATTGAAAGGGAGGAAATTGAACAATGGTTGGAGTTGTAATTTTTTTCAGACCTGACAGGTTTCAAAAACCTGTCAGGTCTATAAACAACGAACATTAAAATAAATTAATTCAACTATGTTATACGTCATAAAATATTCAGGTCCTTTCGGGTTTATAAAACCATGGACCGCAGTGAGAGATGAAGAAGTTTACAGCCAACAATTTTTAACGCCTTCAATTATTGGGGGATTGGAACGGAAACTTTTCCCCGAACTCCTGAATAAAGAATGGGGGATTTATAAAATTAAAGGCCATCGGTTAACTTATTCTCAAATTGCGCAACAGCAGGAACAAACTCAACCTCGAGGGTGGAACATAAAAGGTCAAGGAGGAAAAAAAGAATATTCACGACCTTTCTCAATATTAAGACGAGGTGTTTTAGTAAACCCCATCTTATTTCTTGCATTTGAAACTATTGAGGATGCAGAAATAGCTTCTAGACAGCATATTTGCCTGGCCCGAAATGAAGACATTCTGTATCCTTTTGCGGAAATCATGGAAGTTGATGACTTGCAATTTAAAGAGGATGAGGAACTGTTCAGTGGATTTGAACTTGTTTTCGAGGAAAATGAACATTCGTTTTTGGTGGGATATAATCGTATGAATAATAATCAACCAATGTTTGGTTGGTTAAGAACAGTTGGAAACCCGGTAAAAACTTTTTATTAGATGGTAGTTTGTGAACATATAAAAGCAAAAGGCAAGCCTGATTTTACACCCTTGCACACCCATTTACAGCATGCAGTAATGGCTGCTGAAAAAGTAGCAGATTCATTGGGTTTTGATAGGAAAATCGCCAGGCTTGGTGCGATTTTGCACGATATTGGAAAGGCCAGCCCAGTTTTTCAACAACGTTTGAATCCAGCATACAGAAGGAAAGAAAGCGATAAAACGTTCAGGCATGAATTGGCCTCTCTGTTTTTTTTATCTCTATTTGATTTTGAAATTCATCCACAATTGATTGAAATGGTGGTAGCACATCATAAATCTGTTGAGAATGATTCGAGAAGAAAAGGCCTTCTGGATTTGGAGGAAAATATAGATGATGTGTTTGCAATTCATAATACCGATTGGGATTATTGGTCAAAAGATGCACTGACAATTCTTGAGGAATTTGGGATAACAGTTCATGAAATATCTTTACAAGAAGCTGAGGCAAATTACTATATAGCTGTAAATTATGCTCAGAATAATATCATAAGGCAAGGATACTCTGAGTGGAAAGGGTTAATGATGGCAGCCGATCATTTTGCTTCTGCGATGATTGAAGAAACAGCTAATCAGCTAAATAAAGCCTTCAAAGTAGCTGATCTAAGTTTTTTCAACCGGCAACATGAGCTGTATCCACTTTCGCTGATGAATGCTGATTCTGAGAAAAAACATACGCTTGTTGTTGCGAGCACCGGCGCAGGAAAAACTGATTTTTTATTCCGCCGTTGCAAAAAACGAGTGTTTTACACGCTCCCGTTTCAAGCTTCAATTAATGCTATGTATAAACGTGTATCAAATGATTTGATGGATACAAACCAGAATCTTGACATACGAATTTTACATTCTGCCTCAAGTATCGCAACCAGAGGAAAAGATATTGAGGAACAAATGTTACAAGGGTTGATTGGTTCCTCCATCAAAATATTGACACCACATCAAATTGCCGGTATATTATTTGGAACCCGTGCTTTTGAATCTACGATTCTTGATTTGAAAGGCAACGATGTAATTCTTGATGAAATTCATACCTACACCGAAATATCACGAGCAATTGTGATTAAAATGGTTGAGGTTCTCAATCGGTTGGGCTGCAACTTACACATTGGAACTGCTACAATGCCAACAGATTTATATAACAGAATTGTCCAAATTCTCGGCAAGAAAAATGTGTATGAGGTAAGTTTACCAAAATCGATATTGGAAACATTCAACAGGCATACCATACATAAATTAGTTAACTGGGAAAATGCTGAAAATGTTATCGAAGAAGCAATTCGTGCTGATCAAAAAATACTTATCGTTTGTAACCGGGTAAAATCAGCTCAGGAACGATTTGAATTCTATAAAAATAAATTTCCTGACCTGCCAAGCTTGTTGCTTCATAGCCGTTTCAAACGTGGGGATAGGAATGAGAAAGAAATTCAACTTATTGGATTGGATAAACTTGGAAACCCAACAGGAGCTTTTAACACTTCTGAAAATGCATGTCTGGTTGTATCAACACAAGTAGTAGAAGTGAGCCTGGATATTAGTTTCGATCTCATGATAACCGAAACAGCACCATTGGATTCAATGATTCAGCGATTTGGGCGTGTTAATCGTAAACGGACGAATGAAACAATAGGCAAATACAAGCCCATTTATATTATTCCACCACCGGACGACAAAAAAGTGGCATTGCCATATGATTTGGATATATTGAAGGCCAGTTTCAATATTTTACCCAATGATGATGTATTAAATGAAAAAGACTTGCAGGAGAAAATTGATGCTGTTTTCCCTGAAGTTGATGTAATGGACATTGAAACACATTCCATTTTTAAAAAAGACGGTTCAATGGTTATCGACTTTCTGACGCATCGTCCAAAATCATATTTACTGGAATTGCTCGAAATCGACAGCGTAAGTTGCATAACAGATGATTATGTCGAAAACTATGAAAATGCCACTTTCGAGGAGCGTATGATGATGGAAATCCCGGCCAGGTACTGGTCAGTAAAAAAGTTCGCGCAATCAGAATATGGAAATAAGCCATATATAGTTCCGGAGCATTCGTACAATTCAGATTATGGTTTTGATATCGAAAAAGCAAAATCAAGTTATGAACTATTATAAACAATCAGGCCTATGATAACAGTAAATATTGGGAGAACATTTCTCCGCGCTTACAATCAAAAATATGAAAAAGAGCTGACGGCCAAAGAGTTCTTTGAGCAGGAATATTTTGAGCTGTTTTTTAATCATCCAAAATATTTGCAATGGCCTACGAATTCTCCATTTGTGCAAATGAAAAAGGGACAGAAGCCACATTTGTTGAATAACCAAGAAAGAATTGAGAAATTAGATAACCTTCATGAGAAAATAGCCACCGGTGAAATTGACGCAAGTATCGCCATTGGCTTTCCTGCATCAGAGTCAAAAGAATTTGCTACAACCTCAGGATTGGTAACTGACCTGATGATAAACCATAGCAATGAAGATATTTACTATTCCTGGATTGGAAGTGGATTGAGTATTGGTGTTTCTGGTGGCTATGCAATTCTATTTGATAAGCCCGATATTTTACTGAAAACTTATGAAGGCTGGAAAGTATATCGTCAATTCTTAAATAATCCTACCTTAGACAGATTGGCAGGAAATAAGATCACAAGTTGGAATGGGCAGTGGTTGAGTTATTCATTCAGTAAAGAATTTCGTCAGTTTTTTGATTATGCTTCACTCGACCGACATGGTTTTTTTAAACTAAGTAATGCTGAAACTGTAATTGAAACAGTTAAATGGAGCAAGCTTTTTTTCAATCTATCCAAGCAATTTCCTGAAAATTCATTTACAGGCTATGTCTTTAGTTTTGGTCAAACAAACAAGACTTTAGGCTTCTTTCCTTTTAAATTTCAACATGCTCAAAAACTGATTGGTTTTTATAGAATACTCTTCGGTGATAGTGTAGCAATAAAAGACGCAAGCTATTATGAATCAATGTACGGCATACACCTTAAACGCGCATGCGAATTGGGCGCAATAGGCATACAAGCATTAGAGCCAGAAGGATTGCGAAAGTATTTTGATAAAGATAAAATGCCCAACCTGAGCAAATCAATAATTGCTCGCAAAAATGGACAATCAGATGTTGAGTATGCAACTATTGTGCAGGAAGCCGAAAAGAAAGATTACGAAAATAAAATTATTCCATTTAGAATTTATAAAACCTGGTTATTAGCTATGATTACAAAAAACAAAGAACAGATATCCGATTATACTCAGGAAATTGCCAAAGCAATATACGAGTATAGAGCAGCCGATAAAAAAGGCTCAAAAAAGCGTGCAAATATTGTAGAGAATCAACTTTTTGCATCCAAAACAAAAAAAGGGTTTTTGGAAGCATTAACTGAAATAATTTCGGAAGTTGAAGAACAAAGGTTGTCCGATTTCAAAGATTTACGGGATCGAATTCATGAAATGACCAACGAAGATTTCGGGTATTTCGTGGTGCTTTTAAAGTTCGATTATGCCTACCAAACAAGAATTTCATAACCAATTAAATTTTAGTAAAATGAATACAATTTATGTTAGAACATTAAAAAGAGCAGAACATACAGTTTTTGCTGTTGAAGACGGTCAAAAAAGATATTATGACCCGCAATTTAACAAGTATGTCCCTTATTCAAGTGGTCAGCAGGTAAAACGGTCATTGATTGATCGCTTAACATCAGTATTAAACGAGGTGCCAGCCCCAACCACCTTTGTTTTTGATGTGAACAAAAAAGGCGAACTGGGTGAAGGTGAAGTTTTCGCTAATTGCAATCCGGCTTATGCTGATCAGCTTTTTGGCGGTTGGATGAAGGCTGCTAAAGGCGGTGCTGAAAGAACCATAAAACGTCGCAGTCCACTATCAATATCCGCGCGGTTTGCACCTTTGCCTTCAACACAAGGAAACGCATCTTTTGACAGAAGCGACAGGTCAAATAATCTGGTAATAGTAAGAGATGAGCAAGGAAATAATTTACTGAAGAACAGATTGCTGAGCTTCTTGCTGGTAAAGACCGTAGTATCAGCCGAAAATGGATACCTGACCAACGACGTGCAAACTGGTTTGTTTATTCAAGACATGTATGATTGATTTGCGACGTTTATTCTGCGTTACACTAATAATTTGAGCCTGAAATAACTGGAAGAAACAGAAAACTGCTTCGTGATAAGGGATGGTGGGAATCAGAAAATGTTTTTAAGTAAATGTTTGCTACTTCAAAGCCAAGGAAAGAGAGAAAGACCCTGCGCTAATAACGCAATTACATACTCAGCTCATAACATCCGACCCATCCCGCACTTTCAGCTTAATGAAACTTTGGGCTGTTTCTGTATTAGTGAAAACGCGAATAAAATTGCCGGCAGCATACGCGCAAAACTAAGCGGCGAAGAAGAAAACAAAGCAATACCGATTATTGAGTGAGGAACTGTTGGTGTTGATACATTTGTAACGTCCTGCCGCTGCTTATATACTTACAAAAAGAAAGCGCCGATGCCTCGCCAGACAAAGCAGAACAAAGCTGATAGAATTGATAATGGCTTTTGATTTGAAAATCAATTAAAGCAACAGGTTTACTAGGCAGCCCGGGCACTCCATTGTCTGGCTTATCTTATTCACCTTATAAACAAACTGTTCACGACGTATTGCTCTTCTTTTGCCATTGCTGTTAGTGGCAACCCGTTGCTTTCCTCTCAATATTTTACCAATTATTTCCTGGCCATTTTCTTTGCAAAAAGCCATTATAGGTTATGTCTTAGCACCCAGCCCACAATGTGGGTTGTGCACTGAAGTACAACATACTTCATATCTCCATTGAAGGCATCAATTTATGCTCAATCGTACCAATGTGGAATTGAAACCTCTTAACATAATCTTGAAAATATCATATTGCACAATACTCTCAATCGTACCAATGTGGAATTGAAACGTGAAACAAAAAAGGAACCTGTTATTAATTTAATAGCTCTCAATCGTACCAATGTGAATTGGAAATATTTTAAAGACAGTCTATTTTGTTCATGCAGTTATACTTCCTCAATCGTACCAATGTGGAATTGAAACGCAGGAACACACGCGGCAAGATGCTTTAGTGTTGTACTTCAATCGTACCAATGTGGAATTGAAACAAAGCTTAACGGTGTGGCTAAAATCCTTCAAGAATACACCTCAATCGTAAATTAATGTGGAATTGAAACGTTATTAATTTAATAGGTCAAATTCTCTTTTTGCGCTCTCAATCGTACCAATGTGGAATTGAAACTTCTGACCGATAGCCTTAAATTTACATCTTCCTTCCTCTCAATCGTACCAATGTGGAATTGAAACAGAATGAACTTATGACAGCGGTAAGGAACTGTGCAATCCTCAATCGTACTAATGTGGAAACTGAACTCAAAATGTACTACTAATTTCTTAAACTTATTCCCGGCTCTCAATCGTACCAATGTGAAATTGAAACACAAAATGTAAGTAATATAAAACAAGAGGCAACAACTCTCAATCGTACCAATGTGGAATTGAAACATGTGTTGGTTGGATCCTGTATCCGAACAAACCTACTCTCTCAATCGTACCAATGTGGAATTGAAACTGTACAAGGATTTTTGCATACCAAAACAGAACACTCTCAATCGTGCCAATGTGGAATTGAAACTTGAAAAGGAAAAGAAAAAGCTAACAGCAAAAGCCCTTCTCAATCGTACCAATGTGGAATTTGAAACACAAATATTTAAAGCTATGGCAAGGAAATTCAAAACTCAATCGTACCAATGTGGAATTGAAACCACAAAGTCAGTTGGTGTAATGCAACCTAACGACAACTCTCAACCGTACCAATGGGAATTGAAACTATTGTCAGGTATATTTATTATTCATCATTACATATTCTCTCAATCGTACCAATGTGGAATTGAAACAGAAGAAATGACTGTGCGTTCTTTTAAAGGTAGCCTCTCAATGTACCAATGTGGAATTGGAACGAGAAATTAAGGTCATTATTGTTTGCTGTTTTGCTCAATCGTACTAATGTGAATTGGAAACACAAAATAATTAACATGAATCATTTTAAAGTATTTCTCTCAATCAAAATTAAATGTGGAATTGAAACTTGTTAGTTTGCACTATAAATTGATTGTTTGCTAACTCTCAATCGCACCAATGTGGAATTGAACGTGAAACAAAAAAAGGAACCTGTTATTAATTTAATACTCCTCAATCGTACTCAATGTGGAATTGAATCTACTTATTGGTTAAATTACTCTATTAACTTGAATGACTCTCAATCAAAATTAATGTGGAATTGAACATGCAAATCACCAAGAAAGAATACTTGACATCATCCTTCAATCGTACCAACAAAGAATTGAAACATAAAAAAGAAACGAAGACGGTATTTTACAAAGCCTCAATCGTACCAATGTGGAATTGAAACCAAAAAAGGATTCACTATTTTACAGCCCCGCAGATAGCTCTCAATCGTACCAATGTGGAATTGAAACTTGGGCGGCTAAATCAAAACCGCCAATCCCTGAAACTCTCAATCGTACCAAGGTGGAATTGAAACAAAGAAAAGGTAATTATAAACCCTTTCGAACCCGTCTCTCAATCGTACCAATGTGGAATTGAAACTAAAGATGAAAAAGGTGGAAGTTGGCATGGTGGAAATTACTCTCAATCGTACCAATGGGAATTGAAACTGAAAAACAATATTCATATGCAATACTTGTTGAAATTTCAATCGTACCAATGTGGAATTGAAACGTACAAGGTCCGACCCCAACACCCCCGGCATAGGCAACTCTCAATCGTGTACCCAATGTGGAATTGAAAACATGCTATAAAGAATCGCAAAGATAACTCAGAAGACGCCTTCAATCGTACCAATGTGAATTGAAACAAACAGAGTTTTAAGAATTTGCACGGGAATTGTTACAAACTCTCAATCGTACCAATGTGGAATTGAAACGGTATTGAATATCTTTAAAGATACAACTTGGTTAGCTCTCAATCGTACCAATGTGGAATTGAAACCAAGGATTCGATGCCGTTTTTTTTAAGCCGATAGCCTGTCCTCAATCGTACCAATGTGGAATTGCAAACATCGCTATAATATCACATTCGGTATAACATTACCTCTCAATCGTAATTAAATGTGGGAATTGAAACTTCGGGGTGCAATCATTTTTAGTAATTAACGCTCTACTCTCAATCGTACCTAATGGAATTGAAACTTGTTAGCAAAGAATTTCTTTTCGGTAACGATTATCCTCAATCGTACCAATGTGGGAATTGAAACTTGCTTGAGCAGATGTATAATCGCCTCCTATATAGGACTCTCAATCGTACCAATGTGAAATTGAAACTCAATATTTAGTCGCTTGTTGGGTTGTTGGAACCGCTCAATCGTACCAATGGAATCTGAAACAACGATTTAATAACAGCTTACATTCGTTGTTTGAGTGGCTCTCAATCGTACCAATGTGGAATTGAAACTCCAGTTCGCATGCTTGCGGTTGCGCCTTCACTTCTTCTCTCAATCGTACCAATGTGGAATTGAAATCATATCATATGGAAGCAACGAAGTTAATGAATCTTCTCAATCGTACCAATGTGGAATTGAAACAACATTGATGACCAGGTGAAAACTCATGCGTAACTCAATCGTACCAATGTGGAATTGAAACATATTCATTGCTCCAAACGACGAATAATGAGCAGATCTCTCAATCGTACCAATGTGGAATTGAAACGAAGCAGATGGATGATGCAGTGTTATCCGCTAAATTCTCTCAATCGTACCAATGTGGAATTGAAACCTGGTTCGTAATTATTTAGCTGCTCCCATGCAAAACTATGCCCTTGTCAACAATTTTTCGTGATGCTTGTTGACAACTTCTTGTTTTAAAGATTCTAAGCCCCTGAGATTTTGCTTATTTGCTGCTGTAAGTTTTTATTCGTCAAATATGCTATTCTCGGGAAGGTTGTTTTGTAAAATCATGGATATCAACATTTTGGTGTTGTGCTGCAACAATATGGGTAAATATTTGACATCTCAAGATGTGGTCACATACCTTTGCCAAAAACTATAGATTTGTACGAAGACCACCATATCGGCATTACTAAAAACGCATTGATGAGCTCACATTGCGCCTCGATCAGGCGGAAAACGAATTGTGCAACTCTCAAGGCTGAAAACAGTAACTGAAAGCCAGGCTGTCGAGAGCAATAGCAAAACAGCAGCAAACCGCCTTCGAGTGATGGCTATACTAAGAAAAACCGGCGTTTCCCAAGCAGGCCAAAGCGAAAGCATATGATAAATTGGCCATAGTGGCAATATTGCCAGCCAATCACAAAACTAGATCAAATAAAGAAGGTGTTTGCCAATTGTACATGCGGGCATTCCTTTAGTGAGCAGGAAATGGAGTTGTCAGAAAGCGGCAGTTATTCGAATTGCCACAACCCAAACTAGAAGTCACCGAATACCTGATATACAAAGGCACCTGTCCCGACTGCGGATTGTAATTTCATAAAGGCTTTACTGTGGGCGTAAATTCCCCCTGTTCAATACGGCAATAATGTAAAGGCACTGGCTGTGTTGTTGAACGTACAATACAACCGCCTTTCAAGAAAGTACAACAATTGTTTGGCGATTTGTTCTCTTGCCCCATAAAACGAGTCATCGGTTTATTCAGCATCCTTGCAGCGCTTATAATAATTCGATGAAAGTGAACAAATAATCAAATCAAAAGTACTTCAAAACAATGTTGTACATGTTGACGAAACAGGCTTGCGGGTTAGCCAGCCTTTTGCGGTGGCTCCATACTGCTTCCCACAAACCTATACACCTATCTTTTTATGACAAAAGAGGAGGCAAGCACTACAAGCGACAAATCAATCATAAAACAACTTCACAGGATGGCTTGTCCCCATGATTGCTGGGGCAGTTATTTGAAATTTGTCAGCACCAAACATTCTGGTAGCCCCCATATACTCCAGGAACTGCAAGCCGAATAGAACAGGCCAAAGCAAATAGCCAAAACGTTTAAACGTTTTTAATGCATGTATGAAATGCCCTTTCAGCAAAGGGCAGTGCAACGGCAAAAAATAATATCAAGGTACAAGCGTATATGCCAATTCGGTCTAAAGGCTGAACCCCCGCCCATAAAAACCCCCGGAAAACGGGGGCGGATGAAAAGGACAAAAGCCAGAAACCTGGTCGAGCGCCTGATCAGAGAACAAGATGCAGTGCTTGCCTTTGCTTTTAACGAAGAAGTCCCATTCACAAACAACCTTGCAGAAAGGGATATCAGGCCTGTAAAAGTCAAACAGAAAATCTCAAACTGCTTCCGGTCATTCAAAGGGGCTCAAATCTATGCTTAGGATAGGAGGGATGAGCCTAACTACAGAAAACAGAAACGAACAGTCTTTCAACTGAAACGCGTCTTATATATATTATAATCTTTATGATTGAATGTGGCGTGGAATATCATACTCTTGGTTCATACCAGACCATCCGCAATCATTCTCCTTCCAATCGTACCAATGTGGAATTGAAACCAGCGGCACAACGTAGGTTGAGGTTCGCAACTAGACTCTCAATCGTACCAATGTGGAATTGAAACACTTAACACAACTGGATATATGATAAGGGAAACACATCTCTCAATCGTACCAATGTGGAATTGAAAACTGAATACTCCCACTTGTTACTGATTTGCTGTCTCTCAATCGTACCAATGTGGAATTGAAACATTGATAACCCGGTTTTTGACACTTCGCCTGGCACCCTCCTTTTCAATCGTACCAATGTGGAATTGAAACACCGGATCAGAAGGAACAACGGCCACAACCTTTTTCTCTCAATCGTACCAATGTGGAATTGAAACATGCTTTCAATCCACACAATAGCATCGCCATTGCTCCTCTCAATCGTACCAATGTGGAATTGAAACATGGTAAAAGCAGGAAAGAAATCCGCATTACACTACTCCTCAATCGTACTAATGTGGAATTGAAACGCTGAGCGGCTGATAAGCGCGCACTACGCTGATCACTCCTAATTCAAACAATGTGGAATTGAAACACGACAATTCAATAGAGCGGCTAGCAACTATACACCCTTCCAATCGTACCAATGCCGGAATTGAAACACCGAAGTTTGCGAAGGAACCGTTCAAAAAAAAAATGTACCCTCAATCGTACCAATGTGGAAATTGAAACCAGCTTGCAATTGCCGCTGATCGATTATTTTCAATCGTACCAATGTGGAATTGAAACTCGGCATCGAATCGTTTACATAGCGGCGAAACATAATTTCAATCGTACCAATGTGGAATTGAAACAAAACAATCGATGTTGTTAACTAAATCGAAGGGCCTCCTCAATCAAAATCTATCGTGGAATTGAAACTATCTAGTTGTTCACTATTTTTTGGAGATCAAGAAAACTCAACGTACTAATGGGAATTGAAACTTTCTTTATTAACCTTATGCATTTTCGTTACATCTCTCAATCGTACCAATGTGGAACCGAAACTCAAACACGCACTGTGACGAAATACACAAGATTGGTAGTTGACTCTCAATCGTACCAATGTGAATTGAAACTGTATCCAGAACGTCTGCCGTTGCTCATATAGTAGCTCAATCGCACCAATGTGGAATTGCGTTGAGAAGTTTCGCATATTCGCGTTAGTTGGTCGACTCTCAATCCTACTAATGTGGAATTGAATTGAGCAAGAATGCAACAAATCAGGTGAAACCTACAAATACTCCCATTTGTAATGATCTGTATTTGTAATATAGTTAAAGTAAAGCCTACACATACACCAAAGTGTATCATACACAGGAGCGTATGTATAGAAAAATCACAAACACCAGCTTATCACCCCAAAAAATTAGTTACACTATAAAACTGCTAACAAGCGCAATCGCAACAACATCAATAACTACAAGCAAAGTTCCACAATAAGGTGTAAAGTCGTGTAGCAATGAACAAATTGCAAAATCTTTTATTTGGTATTTAAAATTATATTAACTTTGCATCAAATTAATATAAATTCATATTATGAAGTTTTCAACCAAAACTCATCGAATTCGACATACTGATTTGTTAAACGAGTAATCATTCAGAGCTAGTGCAAGCTCCGCTACAAGTCGGACTATGTGAACCTGAAGATTGCCGAACTGGAAGAACGCTAGTAGAAGCGTTAAGATGAAAAAGCGTGAATGCGCGATTGCAAATACCTGAAGAACCTATCGAATCAACATCAGGGGCTGTTGAATCGATCGTTGAAAGGGAAGTTGCAAAAGACAAGAAACCACGCAAAGGCCAGAGAAAACCCTATCCGCTTTCGGATTGGGATAAAAATGATCATCCAGGGTATCGAAGAACCAAGTATATTTTTATCCAGCAAAAACCATCTTTAATCAGGTGAAGGAAAAAGCATTCAATGCAGGCATTCACGAAACCGAGGATAAGGCCAAAGCTAAAATTAACCAATGTCTTGTGAAGCCTACCAAGCGTCGCAACGACTTGCTAAAGCAAATTACAAAGGCCGTGGCTTTGCTTATGCTTTGCCCGACTACTTAGACGAACGCGGCAGGGTGAAAAAGAACACCAGGCTGTTTAGTTTCAAACCAAAACAAAAAATGCCCCAAGCCATAAGTGCGGGCATTTATTTTTCATGCTATTCAATCAGCCAAATCCGTACACCTCCACCTTTCTCTTCACGCCTTTGGCGATGTTTTGAAGCACTTGCTTCTTTCGTCCTCTGTATAATTGTCCCAATTGGTTACCTCCCTCTGTTGAGCGAAACAACCAACACATACATTGTCCGTATCATAAGTGCAATGAGCTGGCAAGGATTCTATCTTTTCTTCATAAATGAGTTCCTTTGATCTTTTATAATTTGCAAAAATAGGTGCTTTACGAATAAAGTAAGCATCGCCTATTGTTCAAAAAAAAGTATCCGGCAGGTTTTTTTGATGTGCTGTGGCTGCATAGTTAAAACGTGGCTACCCTTTTTCTGGTTTTGGTTATGAACCAGATCTGGTTTTCGCTATCCACGGTAATATCAGCAATCCAGTTGTTGTCGGGCAGGCCATTGCTGGTGGTATAGTTCTTCCAGCTGGTTCCATCAAAACGGGATACCTAAAATTGGTACCAACCACATATGGCCGTACTGCATTCTGAGCAATGACTTGTACACCGTGTAAACCAGTCCGCTGCTCATATCATAATCGATAAAAGTGCTGTCGTCATATTTGTCACACCTGGCAAGGTTTCAATCCACAAACTGCCCTGGCTGTCGAAAAATAAATCGAGCACAAAGTCGGCAGATGGGCTTTCGGCAGCTATAGGTTTGCCATACATTTCCATCAAATTCCGAAAGGCCAAATTCGGTACCAAACCATTTATTGTTGTCAGCATCCACGCAACACTTCTTACTACATTGTGCACCAGGCTTGTACCCCTGTTTTCTCGTGTAGCTTAATTCAATCATCGCCATCCTTTACTGATACCCTTTTCCGGTAGCAAACCAGCGGGAAAATGTCGGTATCAATGGCGATATCGAATACATAGTTATAGGTCAATCCCGAATTATCTGGTGATTAGCGTCACGCTTCCATTGCTGGAGCAGGGAAGCCGCCAAATGGACTGGCGAAATATACCCTATTCCCTTCACCAATCGCAATTTTGGTAATATGGTGGTAAACCAGCCCTTGTGGGGTATTGAAATTGGAATAATTTTCCTGTCAAAATGCGAACACCAAATTCAGCGCCTTCATCCAAACCTTTGTTATCCAGATCAATGGCCAGAGAGGTGGTATAGTTGCTGATTAATCCGTGTCGTGCAGCATAATAAGCCCACGATTCGGCTTTGGGATCCACGTTTTTTGATTTGTTGCAGCCAACCATCGCCATTTGTATTATAAGCAGCGAGGCCAGATAGATCATAAAAAGCTGTTTGTTTTTCATGATGATCAGATTTGGTTATTCATGTTGAAGATTCATCCTTATGCGTGAGGCAACGATGTCAATAGCCACCTGGTTGGCGCCACCCTGAGGTATGATGATATCGGCAAAACGTTTGGTCGGGTCAATAAACTGCAGGTGCATGGGCTTCACAAAACTTTCATAATGCTTGAGCACTTCGTTGAACGAGCGGCCTCTTTCCTCAATATCGCGGGTGATAATACGCATCAACCTGTCGTCTCCATCGGTGTCCACAAAAATTTTTATATCCATCCGCTTGCGCAATTCGGCATGCGTAAGTACAAGAATCCCTTCCACAATTACTACTTTGGTAGGTTTTACTGGAATGGTTTCTTCCGAACGGGCACAGCTGATATAAGAATAAATTGGCATGGGGATGGTTTCTCCTTTGCGCAACCTGTCCATATGTTCAATCAGCAGGTTGAATTCGATGGAAGAAGGGTGGTCAAAATTTATCTTTTTGCGTTCTTCCTGGCTCAGGTGGCCATTATCCCGATAGTAAGCATCCTGTGTTATCACCGATACTGAACTTCCGGGCAGGGCCCTTATAATCTTCTTAACTACAGTAGTTTTGCCCGAGCCTGAGCCACCTGCAATACCAATAATCAGCATGTGCTTGAAGGTTGATGATAATTGGTGTCAAATGTAAGAAAAAAACGGGCCAAACTGCAAAAGTAACTCAGCCAAGGAATTTGTTAAGCTGATTCATCAATTCCTCCTTGGAATAGGGCTTACTCAGGTAGGCGGCACAGCCGGCTTGCAAGGCCTTCTGCTTGTCGGCATCCATGGCATAGGCCGTGATGGCAATAACAGGCAGGCCCGGTTTAATTTCCCTGATAATCCGTGTAGCCTCAAGGCCACCCATTACCGGTAGTTTCAAATCCATCAGCACCAGGCAAATATCTTCCTCTTGTTTCACCATATCAATGGCTTCCTGCCCGTTCGATGCGCGGATTACATCATTCAACTGGTTCATGCTCAGGATACGGTTCAGGTAGAGGTAATTCATATCTTCGTCCTCTACCACCAGTATTTTTCGGTTTAGCGACGACATTTGAACTTTTACAACTTCCTCAGGGTTCATTTTTTCGCCCGAAAGGTATTTTGGCAACAGCAAGGTAAATTGCGTACCCTTTTGCAGCTCTGACTCCAAGTCAATCCGTCCTTCGAGCAAATTGGTCAAACCCCTTACGATGGAAAGTCCCAGGCCACTGCCTTCGTACAGTCTGGTGGATGAAGGGCCTGTATGCGTGAAAAAATCGAATATTAGTTTATGCCTGTCACGGGCGATGCCCATGCCTGTGTCCTTCACATAAATCCTGATGTTGTCGCCGTGCAATCTGGCACCGAGTTCTACCTTGCCATTGTTCGTAAACTTAAAAGCATTCTCGAGCAATTCGTTCAGTATAGCCTTAAGTGCATCCGGATCAGAATAAATTTCAAAATCGGGATGGCTTATAGGAATATTCAGTTCAAAGCTGTTTTTTGCCTTTTCGCCAGCGTTCCTAAACTTTTCGTAAACATGCTGCAGCAAGTCAACCAAGTTGAAGGTTTGCGGTT
The DNA here is from genome assembly GCA_018400955.1 of Bacteroidales bacterium. Taxonomy (GTDB): domain Bacteria; phylum Bacteroidota; class Bacteroidia; order Bacteroidales; family F082; genus CALAZZ01. The sequence continues at coordinate 33,436 of JAGYLH010000006.1, read as the reverse complement.
TCACTTTTTTGTTTCCCGAAACTATTAATGAAACCTCCAGGATATCCGACACGGTATTGAGCAGGCGGTCGCTGCTTTCGTCGAGGTTGCGCAGGAATTCGATTTTACTTTCAGGATCAACCTGTGGATCGGCCAGCAAGCCCGAAAAGCCGATGATGCCATTAAGGGGTGTGCGCACTTCATGCGATATGGTATTGATGAAGGCTGTTTTCAGCCGGGAGCTTTCCTCTGCCTTTTCCTTGGCTTTTATCAATTGGTCGATCAGTTGTTTTTTCTCGGTAATATCTTCCTTCACAGCAAGATAATTAATAATGTGTCCCTCATTGTCCATTACCGGGGTAATATTGGCCATTTCCCAGATGTAATCACCGTTTTTCTTTTTGTTGCACAATTCGCCCCGCCATGTTTTACCTGATTTGATGGTATGCCACAGTTTCTTGTATTCTTCGGCTGTATTGTATTCCGTTTTCAAAAAGCGAGGGTTTTTGCCAATCACTTCTTCAGTTTTGTAGCCTGTTCTCTCAGTGAAAATGGGGTTTATATATTCAATATTCCCATCTATATCTGTGATGACGATGGAAACAGGGCTTTGCTCAACGGCACGTCCCAACCGCAGCAATTCCTGTTCGAATTTTTTGCGTGAGGAAATGTCGCGGGTAGTTATCAGGCCGAGCAGTTTCCCTTCTGAATTGTAGTGGCGTTTGCCAACCGACTCAAACCAAACATAGCCTTTGTCGGGGTGAAAATACCTGTACTCAACTTTGTTTTCGAAGTTTTTGTCGCGTCCTATACGCATTGCCGAAATCACTTTCTCCAGGTCATCAGGGTGCACATGCTCCACAATGCTTCTGCCAAGCACTTCTTCGCCGCGACCTGTTATGGTTTTGTGGGATGGTGAAATATAGCTGTAATTTCCCTTAGCATCGGTAAGGATAATGGCATCTACAATATTTGCTGTAATGAACTGGTTGATAGCCTCAGTTTCCTGAAGTTTGTTTTCCACCTGCCCTTTTACCCGCAAATTGGTTAGCAGCTCGGCAAAAAGTTTAAGTATGGCTATTTCATCTTTGGACCATGAGCGTACCTTTTTCACCGAATCAAATCCGATATATCCTAAGCAATGGCCTTCATAAATCATTGGCAAGGTAGTAAGCGATTGGATACCTTGTGGTTCAAGAAGGGCACGCAGATTGTCGTCGGGTGCAAGTTTCGACACATCGGGCACATCAATGGTATCGCCCTTCAGGTGTGCCTGCACCCATTCAGGCACCAGGTGGTTGGGAACAGCTTTCAGGTTTTCAATTTCAGGCGTAGTCCCTTCTGAACACCATTCAAAGGTATTCACCATAATCTCTTTTTCCCAGTTATAATCAAAAAGGTAAACACGATCAACACCTGTAAACTGACCAATTTCGGCCATGGCTTCGTTCACGGCTGCTTCCGTTTCGGATGCCCTGATGTTGATAAAGCGGCTACCCAATTTTGTAAGCAGGGCCTGCATACTGCTCAGGTATTCAATCTCTCCGCGCAATTGCCTTTCGGCAGTAATATTCCTTACAATTGCCAGCACCTGATCCGGGCGCAATGGGCTTACCCTGATTTCGAATACCCAATTAACACCTTCGTTAAAATATTGATAATCAAAAGTATGTGTTTGTTTTTCGTTAAGACATTTTTTATAAATATTTAAATGCCGTTCGGCCTCCCTGGCCGGAACAAGGTCGTAAAGCATTTGTCCCACAACTTCTTGCTGGCTCAAGGGCAGTGCGTTTTCATCCGGGTTGTAAAACTCCAGCACTTTTCCGTTGCTGTTTATCACAAACATCAGGTCGGGGATGGTTCGCAATATGGCATTCATGCGTTCGTTGCCTTGTGCTATTTCCACTTCAGCCTGCTTGCGGTTTTCAATATCTACCACAGAAATTAATCCTGCCGGTTTGCCATTGTATTGAATGAGTGCCCCTGTTAAAAGCACCCAAATAACGGCACCATCCTTGCGCTGAATCCTGAATTCATAGGATTGTTCAATGCCTTTGCCTTGTTGCCTTTGGATGCCGCGTTGCTTTATGAGGTCCTTGAATTCGTCAGTAACAAAGTCCCAATATTTCATCTGGTAAAGCTCCTCAGCTGCAAAGCCCGATATCTCTTCACCTGTTTTATTAGTATATACCCAACGCTCGTCTTGGTAAATCATTATGGCAAAAGGTGCGGATTGTGCCAGGGTGCGGAATTTTTCTTCACTTTCGGCCAATACCCGTTCGGCCCTTTTGCGTTCTGTAATATCAATCAGAATGGTAATTACCGCAGCTTTCCCGTCAAAAAGGATATCCTTTGTCCGCACAATGGCTGTGCGCAATTGTTTGTCCCTGGGCACTACCCTGATTTCATAGTCTTCGACAGGGAGCTTTTTTGCGCGTTTCTCAAAATTTTCCAACACAAGGGCACGGTCAGTCTCAAACACATAATCAAACACAATGGTTCCGATAAACTCCTTTTCGCTGTATTGAACAGCATTTAAAGCCGCCCTGTTGGCGTATAGTATCTTGCCTTGCTGATGCACAAGCATAATATCAGGCAATTCTTCGATCAGCTCTTTAAACTGGCTTTCGCTTTGCTTTAGCCGGGCCTCAGCCTGCTTGCGTGCTGTAATATCGGTGGAAATACCGAGCACTACCTTTCCGCCGGCAAAACCCGGCAGGTCAAAAGGCATCTTTACGGTTTGAAACCATGCCATGCTGCCATCAGCGCGCTGGATTTGTTGCTCGGGGATAAACAAGGATTCTCCGGTATCAATTACCTGGCGGTCGGTTTGCAAATAGGACTGCATTTGTTCTGCTGCTGCGCCATAATCCAAGTCTGTTTTCCCGATTACAGATTCGGGGGCTTCTCCAAAAAAATCAGCAATGGTTTTGTTAACCATCAGGAAATGACCATTGTAATCTTTGATGAAAATATAAGCCGGAATAGTGTCGAGGATGGCCCTGAGTTGACTGAGGAGCCTTTTCTCATTCTCCATTTCCTTAAGGCTTTCGGGTGATTCGGTAATTATCGTCATGAAACCGATTAATTCCCCGGTATCATTGTATGTAGCCGAAGACGAAGCTTTTATGGCAATTTCTTCCCTGGCCTTGTTCAAGATGGTGATATGTCCTTCCCAGTATCCCTCTTTTAAAATGATTTCAAAAATCTGTTTTGCGCCAGTCTGTTTTTCATACGGAACTAAAAAATCCAGCGTTCGCTTCCCTTTTACCTCTTCCAATTTCCATCCTAAAAGTTTTAAAGCTGTCTTGTTCAAAAACAACACCCGGTTTTCGGTGTCGGAAAGGATAAAGGCTTGAGGCGAAGATGCCAGAAATTGCGTTATGTTGCTAAGGCCGGCGCTCATCATATTGTATTTGGGTGTTGGCAGTTAGTTTTGTGGGGGCAAGATAAGCATAAATTTGCTACCCTCACCGGGCTTACTTTCTACTTTTATGGAGCCATTCAGTTTTTCGGCAAACTCTTTGCACAGCACAAGTCCAAGCCCGGTTCCCATCTCGTTTTCAGTGCCTTGGGAGCTGGTGTTTTCTGTAAAACGGAACAAATTGCCAATCAGCTCCTGCTTCATTCCTATGCCTGAATCGATACAATAAATAATTGTTTCGCCACCATCGCCTTGGGTCGCCTTAAGCAAAACCTTGCCGCCTCTGGGTGTGAATTTAATGGCGTTGGAAACCAAATTCCTGAGGATGGTCATCAGCATATTGGTGTCTGTTTTCAAACTGATATGGTGGTCAACTTCTGATTTGAGCTCTATGTCTTTGTTGTCAGCCGCTTGCAGGAGTGGTTGCATAATTTCGTCAACAATCAGCCATAGTTGATCCTGTGTCCATACAGGTTTAAATTTTCCACGGCCCAAATTACTCCATGTCAGTAAATTATCGATGAGCCTGAAAGCGTTTTGTGAGCTTTGGTGAATAGTTGATGCGTAAGTCTTTACCTGATCTTCCGTAAAATAATCCAGGTTCTCAGCAAGTACCTCCGAAAGCCCGAGAATGGCCGAAAAAGGGCTCCGCAAATCATGCGCGATGATTGAAAACAGTTTGTCTTTTTCGGCATTCATCTGCCGCAGTTTCTGTTCGCTGACCTTTAACTCTTCCAGTCTCCTGATTTTATCCACTATCAATGAAATTTCTTTGGCTGCCACATCCGTATAATAAACCTCCTCTTCGGTGAAAACATGGGGATTGTTATAACCTACCAATATGGCCCCCAGCTTTTTATTGTTGGAAATCATAGGAACAGCAAGTAAGGCTTTGTTCGGAAATTGGGCTGCAATATTTTTGCTGAGATAGGGTGTATTAAAAACATCTTCCGCAATAAGTGCATGACCTGCCCTGAGCACTGATTCAGTCATTGTGATTTCATCAGCGGCCGTTGATTGGCTTTTGTATTCTTCTGCCGACATATTTGAAGCATAAAACGGCATAGTTTTATTTTTATCCTCATCCCAAAAAGTGATGTAACAATTATCAGCATCCAGCAATTCGGTCAGCTTTGCGGACAATATTTCAAAAAGCTCAATGGGTTCCTGGGCGTTGAGGGCAAGGATATTGATGGCATTGATATTGGATAAGTATTTCTCTCTGATCTGCAACTTTTGTTCGGCCAAACGCTTGTCGGTGATATCCTCAACAGTACCCTCATAATATATAACTTTGCCCGCTTTGTCGCGGATGCCAACGGAGCTTTCACGCAAATATACCTTTGATCCGTTTTTCCTTGTCCAGTATGTTTCGCGCCCCCTTACAGAGCCTTTCTGCTCAATAAGTGCTATAAATTCAGCACGTGGTGAATCAACAGTAAATCCGGTTTCTTCAAGATTGATGGAAGCAAGATCCTCAAACGAATCATAGCCAAGCATTTGTATCAGTGCAGGATTGGCCATTAATACCTGACCGGCTGGAGTGGTTCGGTAGATGCCGATGGTGGAATTGTCGTAAAAGCTACGAAAACGGGCTTCGCGCTCGGCCAGCTCATTTTCGCGGGTTTTGAGGTGGGTCAGATCAGAAAATAGTAAAAGGGCCTTGTCGTTATCGTTGTCGGGTGCGGGGTATTTCGACAAACAAAGCATAGCAGGCAAAAGGCTGCCATTTTTTCGGTTGACCTCAATTTCGCCTGACCATTGCTGCAGTTCAGCAATTCTTTGTTGTAATTCATTCTTGGCTGAAAGCGGGCTTTCCGTCAGAAAAATGGCACTGAATGATTTCCCCAACAACTCATTCATATCCCAACCAAAAAGCGATTTGCCTGATTTATTGATAAAGGAAATATTTCCGGCCTTGTCAGCAACAATGGCCGGTTGCTGCAAGGCATCAAGAAAGTGGTTTATGTTAGGTTCTTTTAATTCCATAAGTGCTTTATTCAAAAAAATATCCCATTTACCTATTTCGCACATCAAGTCAATTATATTGTTATGGCAGCTGTTTGTTAAGTGAAGAGCCAAAACATGGGAGCTTCAGGCGTTAAAAGTATATAATCTAACTGTCATATGCAATTAGAATTGCTTATTATCTCAAATCAACCCCGCTAATTTACAATGAAATATATCTTTTCATGCTTCTGAAGCATGGTCTATTTGGCCTTGTTTGATTCGTTAAAACATTTGCGGCAAAGGGGTTCGTAGGTTTCTGTTTCGCCAAGCATCACCAGTTTGTTGCCTTCCACCTTGCGATGTGAATATTGTGCCAGATTTCCACAATGCATACAAATAGCATGCACTTTGGTAACATATTCTGCTGTGGCCAGTAAGGCAGGTATAGGCCCGAATGGCTTGCCCTGAAAATCCATATCAAGGCCAGCCACAATCACACGCACCCCGTCATTGGCCAATTGGTCGCAAACCGATGCCAGCTCATTATCAAAAAACTGGGCCTCATCAACGCCAACAACATCATATTCATTGGAATAAAAAAGAATTTGCGATGCACTTTGAACCGGTATGGAAGCTACAGAGTTGGCATCGTGCGAAACAACATTTTCTTCGCTGTAGCGTTTGTCAATCTGTGGTTTGAAAATCTGCACACGCTGTTTGGCTATGCGCGCGCGGTTAAGGCGTCGGATTAGTTCTTCTGTTTTGCCCGAAAACATCGAGCCACAAACCACTTCGATCCAACCTGTTCGTGATTTGCTGTTTGTATCTTTTTCAAGAAACATGGCCGGTTGTGTTCGGTAACTTATTAATTTTATCGTTTGCTAATTTGCAAATTTAGTCATTAAAACATTGTTTCCACCAGCGCAAAAGAATAATTGAATACTATGGATCAAACAAGCCTGATTAAGAACATTTTACTTGAAAACGAAAACCTCACGGCCCATCTCAGGCGTGTCTCAAGGCCAGGCTACAGCTTGCACGTGATGGATGTGGATGTGATGCTCGAAAAAACCAGGGCATTGTATGGGCAATTGCTCCAATTGCACGAAATGGCCCCCAAACCTGCTTACCACGCGATATCACAGGCCAAACAGCAGCCCGAAAAAAAGGAAACCCCAGCCCAACCGGCCCCTCCAACCTCAGAAATCCCTGTTCAGGACGAACAGGCAGCCCCTGCGGAAAAAGAGGTTGAAAAGGAAAAACCACCGCTGGCACCCACAGTAAATCCTGTTGTTGAAAAAGAGGAAATGGAAGAAACGGCTCCAGCTGCACAAAAGCCGGAACAGGAACAAATTCCTGCTGAAGAAAAGGCAGAAGAAGTGCAAGAAGACGATTATAGCATACAGCAGGAAGGCGTTCAGCCCCAAGCAACAGCAAGCATAGAGCCTGAAAAACCCCAGGCACCCATTGCAGAAAAAGAAGTTTTAACCCCCGTGCAACAAGCCCCTTCGCCAAAACCTAAAACAACACTTGATTTATTTGCGCAGGAAGCCACCGAAAGCCTGGGCGAAAAACTGAAACCAAAAAATGACCCAAGTATAGCCGAGCGCATGGAGCAATCGCCCATCAGCGATTTGCGTGCGGCCATCGGCATCAACGAAAAATTCCTGTTTATCAATGAGCTCTTCAAAGGCAACCTGAACCTTTACAACAAAACCATTGACGAATTGAATGCCTTCGAAACCATTAACGGAGCTTTCACCTACCTTGTAGAAACCAAGGTGCAGTACCAATGGGATGAAAACACCGCTGCCTTTGCTAAATTGAAAGCGCTGATTGAGCGGAAGTTTAGGTAGGGTTAGATTTTATGTTGGCTTTCTTGTTTTTCATAAAACTTAGAATCATTGTCTGAAGAAAGATCAGTTTCATAATTCGAAAAACCCGAACAAGATGCGTGAAATCAAACAACCTCAAATACTATCCTACTTAGGAAGATTTACACTATTACATTTATTTACCTACATCCTCATTGGGTTTGTTTTCCTTATATTTCAGGATACATTACCAGAATCCAGGCGAATTGCACTGGACTATTATGAACCTTTCCGACCCTTGGGGATGATGGCTGTTGTTGGTCAGATAATACGGGGCCTGGCCTTTGCATTTGTCTTTTATCCCTTTTACCAGGTCTTGTTTAAAAACCCCCAAGGCCGGCTAATCATGTTCGGAGCTATGTGGGGTATTGCACTTTTCGGATCAGTTGAGCCACAACCTGGTTCAATTGAAGGCATCATCTATACCACCATATCTTTTATTGAGCATATATCTGTTCTGTTTGCTGTTGCAGTGCAAATGCTGCTCTTCGTTTGGCTGTTTTTTAAGTGGGAGTTGTTATCCCAGAAAAAAACAGGGTCGTCTGAAATCACAAAACGGGATATTCTGTCTTACGCTCCTGAAAAAATCAGGGGTTATGCAGTCAGGTTCCTTGTTGTGCACTTGGTAACCTATTGGGTAATTGGCTCCATCTTCTATCAAATTGCTGGTTATGCTGATGCATTGAAAGAGATGGAAATATTTGAAATGTGGCGACCCCTTGAAAATATGAATGCAGTATTGCTCGTGTTTTTTGGTCAACTCTTTAGGGGAACGATGCTTGCATTGCTACTTGCCCCATTTTATGGAAGCTATGTACATAAAAGGAACGGATGGCTTCTGCTGTTCTTGCTTGTTTTTGGATTAACAACTTTGGGTTCTCCCTTGTTCCTATCAGAATTCATTTTGTTTGAAGGGTCTTTAGCGGCATTCCTTAAGGATCTCATCATCGGCATACCCGAAATTGTGACCCAAATGCTTGTCTTCTCCCTAGTCTTTTTCTGGTGGCAAAGAAAATCATATAAATAAAAATATTTACAGGCACGCTGTATGATGAGCAAAAAGATGTCTTTTTCTGACTTGTGTAAACAAATGAAAATCGCAAAAGGACTTGCTGAATATCTAATGGCCTGCAAACCGGAAGTTATTTTAGGAATGAAATAAAGCCTAAATTTGAAAACCGCAAAAAATGAGAATTGCAGAAGTTTTTTGGGGATTTTGTCGGTGAGTTGATAACAAAAAAATGTTTTAAATGAAGTTTATTTATCCTTTTGTATTTTTTATTGCCGGTTTGCTTTTGTTGCAAAACGCTCACGCCCAGGACCGCGCCTATGTCCATCAAATAGTGAACAAACTGAGTGCCCCCAATATGCATGGCCGCGGCTATGTGAAGCAAGGCGACCTGAAAGCGGCCCGCCTGCTGGCCTCCGAAATGGAAAAAGCCGGCCTCAAGGCTTTTGGGGATGAATATTTTCAATACTATAGTTTTGGCATCAATACTTTTCCGTCAAAAATGCATTTGCAAGTTGATGGCAAAAAGCTCAGGCCGGGTACCGAATTTGTAATCAGCCCGGCAGCTACCACCACCAAGGAGGCGTTCGATCTGGTGTGGCTGCCCGATACCGTGAGTTCCATTGAATCGGCCATTAACCTGATCGATACCATTGCATGGAAAGATAAGCTCGTAGTTTTGCCACGGGGAATGACACAAGCCTATCGCCGCGGGTTGCCGGGTGTTCGGGGTGTGGTAGTGCCCATGGAGGACAACTTGTGGTGGCATGTGTCGGGAGCGCGCAACCCAAGCGGGAAACTCAACATCATGCTCAAGGCTGACCAATTACCAAAAGATGCTAAAAAGATAAAATTGAACATTGAAAGCGAATTTATCGAAAACCATCAAACGCAAAACCTGCTGGGTTATATACCCGGACAAGCGGAGCCGGATAGTTTCTTCGTTTTTATTGCGCATTACGACCACTTGGGCCGTATGGGAAAAAACACCTATTTTCCCGGTGCAAACGACAATGCCAGTGGCACGGCCACAGTACTCGACCTGGCGAGCTACTATGCCGCCAACCCGCATATGGCACATTACACCATGGTTTTTATATTGGTTTCGGGTGAGGAAGCAGGTTTGCTCGGCTCCTTCTACAATTCCGAAAATCCGCTTTTCCCCCTGGAAAACATCAAGTTTCTGATCAATATGGATATGGTAGGAACGGGCAGCGAAGGCCTTGGCATCGTAAACGGAAAGCTCTTTCCTGACCAATTTGCCTTGCTCGACAGCCTCAACAAGGGCAACGCCTACTTCCCCGACCTGCGGGCCGGTGGCGAATCGTGCAACAGCGACCATTGTGCCTATTACCTCAAAGGGGTACCATCGTTCTTTATTTTTACGCGTGGCAACGAAAACCGCGAATACCACAATGTTTACGACACACCAAACCGCATCCCCTTTACACGCTACGAGCAGTTGTTTGGTCTTTTAACCGATTTCGTAACCGCCCTGCAAACCAGATAAGGCATGGAAACGCTCATTTTTATTTTGGTAGGACTTATTGTACTTGCTTTTACAGCCTTGTCTTTCTATACCTCCATTAATGGAGGGGCAGAAAAGACGCTGGATTGGTTGCGAAAATTTTCTAACAAAAAAGAATAATTATGGCCAAGCTATTCCTAATACCAACACCCATCGGAAATTTAGAGGATATCACCCTGCGGGCTATTCGTATCCTTAAGGAGGAAGTGGATTTGGTGCTTGCCGAGGACACCCGCAAAACAGGCATACTCTTAAAGCATTATGAAATAAGCAAACCCATGGCCGCTTTTCATCAGCATAACGAACACAAGGTATTGGAACGGATTGTGGACCGCATTCAGGGAGGGGAGCGCATGGCTCTGGTCACCGATGCGGGCACCCCGGCCATTTCCGATCCCGGATTTCTGCTGGTGCGCGCTTGCCTGCTTAAAAATATTGAAGTGGAGTGCCTGCCGGGCGCTACTGCTTTTGTGCCTGCATTGGTCAATTCGGGCCTGCCTGCCGACCGCTTTATTTTTGAAGGTTTTTTACCGCAAAAAAAAGGCCGTCAAACAAGAGTTCAAGAAATAGCTGAACGACCCTATACCACCGTATTGTACGAATCGCCACACAGGCTTGTGAAAACCCTCAGCCAACTGGCAGTTGTTGCCGGTGCCGATCGCCGGGCATCAGTTTCGCGGGAGCTCACCAAATTGTTCGAGGAAAACAAACAAGGCAGCCTGGCCGAACTGATTGAATGGTTTGGCAACAAGGAGGTGAAAGGTGAAATTGTGCTGGTGATTGAAGGTAAGGGCAAAGACAGCCAATAAAAAAAGAACAGGTGCCCCGCGGAACGAAGCACCTGCCTGATTGAAATTAGGAGAAAATTGAAATGTATAACCAAAACCATCAAATAAACATGCGTGGTGGTTATTTGTTCAATGGCGATAATAAAACATCCACTTTTAATTCAATTTCCTCAGCAATATTGTTAATTACTGTCCTGGGTATCTTGATATCATAATCAGCAATGGCAATGAAAAAAGTTGCTTTACCGCCAACCGAACCATCGGCCATTACCTCAAAAACACCCTCTTCACTCACCTTTTTGGTGATGCCTTTAATGGTGAGATCGCCTTCTACGAGGGCTTTGTAAGTGCCCGGGGTTTCAAAATCAATTTCCTCAATATTGGCCACCTTACCAGAGAAAGTAGCATTGGGAAATTTGTCCGACTCTACATAGTTTTCGTTGAAATGCTCCTGCATCAGGGCTTTTTCAAACTGGAAGGATTTCATCAACACCCTGAAAATAAAACCGCCAGTGGCTACATCCAGAGCGCTGTTCACCTGGTTGTTAAAGGCCTCTATATTTTCGGCCGGGGCTTCAGAAAAAAATGTGATGCGGCCGTCCTTGGTAGCATAACGCTGGGCCTCCGCATGTGGTGCAAGCAGCAGCATAACCGCCATGCCTGCAATTAAAATGATTGATTTCATTGTGTTTAATTTAAGATTAATTTTCTATTCAATTAGCGATCCGTGCATCAAGACAACATCGGTTTGATTGTATCCTGTTACAAAGCCTTTTATGGAAAGCATACTGCCTGGTTCCAAACTTTTTAAAGCATTATTTTGCCCTTCGAGCATACTTATGCGAACACCCTCATCGCCAAACATGCCCTCGTCGAGCAGAAAATAAGCAATGGTGGAAGTTTCGTTTTGAATTAGGTCGCTGAGAGTCCCTTCAACGGCAATCATTTTTCCGTTGTAAAGTGATTCTGCCAAAGCCTGGTCGCTGCGGTATGCTTCGAAAAGTGCTGAGGCCGTAAGTTCATACTCAGGCTTCATTTTTTCATAATTGGGATGGGATTCGCTACAAACAAACATAAACCAACACCGCAGCCAATAGTCCAATAGTTGCCAGTATCCCAAAACTTTGATCCATTTTTCATGAATGTTGGCTTGGTTTGCTAAAAGTAGGTAAATAGTCCTAAACAAATGAGGCTGTTTATTGTTGAAGATTTTGGAAAACTTTTAAAATAACTAATCAACAGCTTGTTATTATAAAGAACAGTTTATCAACGGCTTATGATCAAAATAATAATTCAAATTGCTTCGATTTACCCACGCCGTTAACAATATGTTAATGGCTATTTTTTAGGCAGTTAAATCTCTTAAACAAGACTACGGAGAATGCTTTTACTTGCATCAGGTAGAAAACCACCAAAGAGGTTTACGTAAATCTTTAATCAATGTAGAAAATAAATTGCACAAATCGACGCGGCTGTTGCCAACCGTTTTCCATCCGCCAGAGCGCCGTTGTAAACATCATAAAACGCTACAGTGAAAGCCTCCGCAAAAAGTTTCGATAGCTTAATATCCATTTCGCGGTGGCCATAATAAACGCCGATCAATCAGCACAGCTTTTCCTCGCTTTATCATTATAAAAATTTCCGCCCACAAACGCCATGTAGCAAATTCCGAACAGGTTCTTCAGGTGGAAAAGGTCAGCCATTCTTAAGCAAAAAGCAATTTCGAACATGTTAAGGTTTACAATCAAACGATGTCGCGCTATTTGAGTTGAGGCATGAGCCGCGTCTATTCAAAAAGCTCATTAATCGGGTATGGGTTTATGCCCGCTGCTCGAGCGAAACCAATATAATTGCTCGACCTAAGCCCAAAAGAAGCTGCTGTTTGCCGGTGCATTTGCGCCAGTCCCTCTCCAAAACTTCCCAGAAAGAATCAGAGGCCGGGCTTTCGTTCACAAAGCTTAAAACCAGAAAGGCATGTGCCACTTTCTGCCGGTACTTGTTCACCCTGGTGTAGCCAGCATTGCCTTTGCTAAGCAATGCCAGCCCCCGCTTCCCCTCAAACATGCCCGATAGCGTGCAGCATGGTTCCATTTCACAAAAATGTTTATGTCCAACTGCAGCCTGGCAGTAAGCCTCATTGATTGATCCTCTGCCCAGCATGTGGCAATGTCAATCCGCTTTTCTGCCATCAGATTTTTGGCAAGCAAGCCTCAAGCTGTGGAACTATTGATATGGGAACCATCGACAAAATATTTTATAATTTGGTGGCCACCAATTTTTCCAGTTTACTAAATCAGCAACCGCCTGATGCCTTCGGCCAGTTTTTCGCGGCCATCGCATCCTCATCCAGCAGCCAGCGGAAAGTTTTTTCATCGGCAGCGATCTTCTCCATATCCATTTTTGCGGCATTTTCGGCAACAAGACGGGGCTGTATGGTTTGGTTCATGCCCTGCCGGCCAGCAAAGAAGGCGAAATAGTTAGCAGATCGCATCCGGCCAGTTCAATAATCTCGCTGCCGTTGCGAAAGCTTGCACCCATTACTTCCGTTTCGTAACCAAACTTTTGTAGTAATTGTAAATTTCAGTTACGGAGAGCACACCAGGGTCTTCCGTTGCCGGAATATGGTCAAGCTTTCGTTTGCCAAGTGCCAGTCCAGGATACGCCCAACAAATGGGAAATCAGTTTTACAATCGGCTTCAGCGCTATGGCTGTATTTTGTCGAAAAGCAAGGTGAGGTTGCAGCGGATTTGCTCGAGCACTTCGGCTGCCCGCGTTTCCAAACTGGCGGCCACTTTATGAAAGGATGCGCGAACGGTCAATGCCGGCAGCTTCATTACAACTGATTAAGTGGGCGTGCTTTTTTGATGGTAGACGTGTCAAATGAAAGCCTTGCATCCACTTCGGTGGAAACCTGCCGGGCACTATTTTCAGGATTTCGATACCAAAATTCACAGCCAGCTTATCGAGGATGGCATCCAATTGTTGCTTTTTGTTTCCGCCGCTTTTTTTTCCAAAATCGATGGCTTCGTCCACAAGGCGGGCATATTTTTCATCCCTGGCCGAAGCATAAATCAGCGATGGGTTGGTGGTGGCATCAATGGGTTTGTATTGGCGCATCGACTCAAAATCGCCTGTATCGGCCACCACGCGGGTGAATTTTTTCAGTTGTTCAAGGGTATTCATGGGTTTGGATTTTTGTAGTGCAAAGGTAAGCAGAAGAAAGGAGCTGAAAAAGGGGAACTCCATGAGGCATAATATTTCGAAAAAATACTTGAACCATAGAGGCATGGAGGACACATAGAAAAAACCATATAGGGTTAGTTTTAAAAACTCCTATGTATTAACAAGTATTAATGGACGATACTTGTCCATCACACAAGCACGAACGAAAAAATGGCCAAAACAACCAATTACATTGTAGGGTAAAAGGCATCCTCAATATGATGAAGGTGTTTTTCCTGTGGTGTAACAATCACCGAAATGATGTCGAAACGGGTTTCCACATCCAAATCGTTTTTTAGAATATAGGCTTCGGCAACCCGCGCAAGGGAGCGCTGTTTTCGTTTGTTCACAAAAAATTCGGGCTCCCCGAAATCATTGGTGGCGCGTGTTTTCACCTCAACCACCACCAATATATCGCCATCGCGGGCAAGGATGTCAATTTCTTCGTGCCCATGATGCCAGTTCACTTCCAGAATTTGATAGCCTTTTCCATGGATATGTTTGCGGGCTAATTCTTCGCCCAGTTTGCCCAATTCGTTGTGTTTTGCCATGGGATTTGTTTGCGGGTAAAGATAAGGGATTTTTAAAAATTCCTCAAATCAAATCCAACAAGGCTTTTACCACCGGCTCCGGTTTTGTTTGCAATCCATCTTGCTGGAAAACAATTGCACCCCCCTGATCAAGCACCAGCTTGCGGTTGGAATGTGCAAACTGGCCATTCTCCAATGCTTCGTAGTTTATATTCAGCAATATCGACAAAGCCTTTATTTGGTTGGCATCCCCATGTAAAAACACCCAGTTTTCGCCCACACCCTGACTATCGGCATAGGATTTCAGGCGTTCGGGGGTATCCCGCTTATCGTCGAAACTAACCAGCACAAATGTATATTCCATATCCGCATCAAGCTGTTCTTCAACACCCTTCATATCATGCACAAGCAGCGGACAGGCATATTCGCAATGGGTGAAAAACATGGTTAAAACAACAGGTTTTCCGGCAAAATCCTTCAATGCAAGCTGCTTGCCGTTCTGGTCGTGCCAATCACCATCCAGATGATATACAGACATATCAGAAAGCGAAACAGGTTCATCTGACTGAGTTTCCTTGTCCGTGCTGCAGCACGAAGCCGTAGTTTCTTGATGAGCTGTGCTGTCATCACATGAATTGAAACCAATTACCAAAAGTGCAATTAGCAGTATGGCGAAAGTTCTTTTTTTCAAAATTTTCATTTTCATTTTGCTTTAATTTGAGAAATTATTTGGCACACCTGAAGCCGAGTTTCCGCAGGTTATAGTTTCCTTTGAGGCTGGTCCTGAAGGCAAAACGCACAAAAGCGGCATAATCGGTTGCATCGTTGGCATTGAGTGAAGCACTGCCACAAAACAAGCCCTCGGGCATTTCTTCCTGGTTGCGGCCATCATTGTTCATCACAATGCTATTGAAGTCATAAACCCATTCCCACACCAGGCCATGCATATCCCACACCCCATAAGTGTTTTGATAAACCGAACCCACCAAAAAATCATGCTTCAGGCGGTTGGAATACCAATCCGAAATAATGCGCTGCAAGCTATCAGCTGAGACATCATTTTTTGGGAAAGCCCTGGCTACAAATTCCCATTCGTGCAGCTTGGGCAGCCTTTTGTTTTGCCATTCGCAATAGGCCTTTGCTGCAAACCACGACACATTGACAACAGGAGCCCCGTCCGGCGGTCCACTGTGTTGGGATAAACCGCTATCAGGCCAGTGATATAAATAATTTGAATCGGCAAAAATGCGTTTGGCATTCTCCTTCGACCATTGTGGATTGGCTTCTACAAACCGCTGATAATCAGTATTTGTAACTGCTTTTTTATCCATCCAAAAAGCATTTACCGGCACTTCTTCCTTGTCACCCTTCACAAAGGGTTTGTATGTCCCCCCTTCGATAAATGCCATGTCTTGCTGCTGACCGGAGCTTTTTAGCCCCGGCAAGCATAGCAGCCCAATGATCAAGAGTTTGTAGAAACCAATTATTTTCATCCTTATTTATTTTTCTCGCGCCATTGGCGCACATCAGCAGCATTGATTAACCCGCCGCCATTATTTAATTCAGTGAAAATATACGTCATCACGCTGGCAATATTGTCATCGCTCATGTGCATGGCCGGCATGATGTTGTTGTAACTGGTGCCATTCACGACAATCTCACCCTGCAATCCATTTACAATAATGCCGAAGCCTTTGTCGTCGCGTGCTTGCAGAAAGTCGGAATTGTTAAGTGGCGGAAATACGCCGATTACTCCTTTTCCCTGGTCCATGTGGCAAGCCAGGCAGTTTTGCTTGTAAAGTGATTCGCCTTTTTCGAGTCTTTCTTCAAGGGTGCGTTCGCTGACCACTTCTTCAGAAGCATCTTTGCGTTCACCCACTTTTTGAATGGCACTGCCTTCGGGCAAATAAACGGTTTCCTTTTCCTTGCCCGAGAACACATCATGGTTTTCTTCACCAATCACCTTTATCTGGGCAATGGCCCCTTTATTGAAAGCCCTGAAAATGCTGTGATCTACAAGATGTAGCGTGCCGGGCACCTCGCATTTAAACTCTACAATGGCCGATCCACCGGCAGGGATTAAAGTGGTTTGCACATTTTCGGTGTACATGCTTCCGCCCTCGATATACACTTTGTCGAATATCTCGCCAATTGCATGAAAGGATGATACAAGGTTGGGACCCCCATTGCCAAGAAAAAGCCTTACAGTTTCGCCAACTTTTACTTGCATGGCGTTTTCGCCTGCGCTGGCACCTACTGCTCCATTCATCACCACATAATCAGGATTTTCGTCCAGGGCCTTTTGCATATCAAACTCTTGCAAGCCCCTTTCGCCAAAACGACCGCTTGTATAAAATTCGCTTTGCATCACATAAAATTCGTGGTCAACAGGCGACATTCCCGCCAAAGGTTCAACCAGAATAAGGCCATACATGCCATTGGCAATGTGCATGCCCACAGGGGCTGTTGCACAATGATACACATAAAGTCCTTCGTTCAATGCCCTGAAACTGAATTGTGCACTTTTGCCGGGTGCAATCAGCGTAGCTTCGGCACCTCCGCCGGGACCGGTAACAGCATGCAGGTCAATATTGTGTGGAAACATATTGTCGGGATGGTTGTGCAAATGAAATTCAACCAGGTCACCCTGGCGAACCCGGATAAATTTGCCCGGCACCACACCGCCAAAAGTCCAGAAATTGTATTCAACACCATCGGCAAGGCGCATAACTTGTTCTACAATTTCGAGATGAACAATCACCTTGGTGTTCGTTTTTGCCTGAATTCGTGGTGGCACCTCAGGTGCAACAGTAAGTTTGGCCATTACTTCGCCCTTAATCGGTGGCAAATTATCTGTGTTGAATTTTTGTTTGTCGCGCTGGCAAGCAGGGGCAAGCAGCAGTATTACTGCCGCCAATAGAGGCAACAGCAGCTTCGGAAAATTATGTATTGAGTTCATATTGTTTGGGTTTTGATTATAATATATTAAGACCTGTTTATCCTTTATTAAATGAAATTTTTTTATTTCATGATTACTGTTTTCAAATAAGATTTGCCATCACTCATCTCAGCAGCCAATTGCTGTATTGTTTGTCCACGCAAAAGTTGATTCAGCTTATCACGCACCTCGCTAAACTCGTCATGAATGGGGCAGGGGTGTTCTGCTGAACAACCTTTGAGGCCCAGTCCGCAACCGCTGAGGTGGGCAAGCCCATCGATGGCACTTACCACTTGAATAAGGTAAATATCAGGAGCTGTTTTGTCAATGAAAAAACCACCGTTGGGACCTTTCGCTGATGAAACGATGCCCTGCTTGCTTAAAACCTGCATGATTTTAGCTGTGAAATGCATGGGCGAATCAATGGCATCTGCTATTTCGGTAAGACCAATTTTGCGGTCCTCATCAGCGCGCGAAGCCAGATATACCAATGACTTAATGGCGTATTTACAAGCTTTTGAAAACATGGAAATTTTTTAGCAATTATACGACAAAACTGACTTTTCGAGGGCAATTGCTTTTGGAAAAAGTATATTGTTCTCTAAATGAATATGTTTATGCAAGTCTTCCTCAAAAGCCTTCAGCTTCGAAAGGGCCACCAAATAGGTGTTGCAGGCATCAGCCGGAATATTATACTGATTGGTGAGCTCAGCAATTTTCCTGAACCTTTCCCCCTCTTTATCATGTTCCTGTAGCATTTGATGGATGGGGTTGTTCACACTGCCAAAACCCTGTTTCTCAAATGAAACATCCAGTTGTTGGGCTGATTCCATGCGTTTTACGGCCGGAAAAAGCACCACTTCTTCCCTTTTCATATGTTCTGTAAGGGCTTCGGTACTTGCCTCAAACTGGCGAAATACTTCCGGAAGCTCAGGATGGTTTTCTCCATGAACCTGGGCGATTTTCTCAAGGTATTCCAACAAAACAGGTATTTCGCGTCGCACAAAAGCATGGTGGGTGTTTTGTATGTAGTCAGCAAGAAACCCAATCGACCATTCGTTGTAGTTGGTCATACTTGTATTTTCCTTTTCCGATAGACTGTCCAATTGTGACTTGATGTCTTCCTCGCATTGCAAATTCCCATTGCAAGCTTCGGCAATGGTAATATGGCCTCCGCAGCAGAAATCAATCCCATGCTTCTTAAAAACATCCGAAGCCCTGTAATCAGCAGCAACAATTTCGCCTATAGTTATATATTGATAATCAATCATTTTACTTAAATTTTAGAATTATTAATACGGCAAAGATAAACTTTTTTATATATAAAGATATTAATGTCCTTATTTCTTTAATAAAAAACAACTGCATAATTACCACAGCAAACATGCTATGGTGTAAGCATTAATATTGTAGATTTGTAATGATTGTAAAAATAATACCATGAGCACAAGTATCAACCGAAAACCCGTGAAGTTCGTAAGCGATCCGAAACGTGTAATTGCACGGTTCTTTTTTCCGGGGCCCGATCGGGTTCAGTCTATTATTAACCAGGTATTTGCCATGCCTGACGAAGCTGCTCGGTTGAGCCTGCATCAATCATTGCGCGACTTTTCGGCCAGGCACAGAAATATTTCACGGCTTTTCCAAAAACACTTTAATAGGGTTTACGAAATCATGAACAGCCGTGTTGCTGACCTTAACAGCCTGAGTGAGGAAAAAAAACTACTGATTGGTGCCTACTTCACCTCAGAATATTCAATTGAATCGGCTGCTTTTTTTAATCCTTCGATGGTAGAAGATCCGGATCAGACCGGTTTGCAGGTAGGCCAGAAAAGGGTAATCATTAGTTTCAGGGCAACGGGTGAAGGGCATATTTCTTCGGTTGTGTTTCGCGGAGGAGTGCTTGATGCAAATAATAATCTGCGACTTATCCCAACCGGCAGACTAATCGACGAAGCCGAAGCCGTTAAAAACTATATCTACTCGAAAAATGAATTTTGCTCGAAACTGAACGAAATGCATGCCGACAACGAAATAGTTAAGCATGTAATGGACAAGCTCCGTGATGAGTTCGATTACAACGAGTTATACCGCGCCATTGACGAAACCACCCGCGAATTGAAACCCAACGAAGCCCAAATGCACATGCTCAGGACCATTAGCTGGTTAGGCGATTCGCACTACGAAATAAGCTTCTCGCTGGATACAGGCATCTCTGACCGGGTAATATTTCCCATAGCTGCTGCCGAAAGCAATGGCATTGAGGATGCGCGGTTCGTAAAATTTACCGATGATGATGGTCGTGTACGCTATTATGCAACCTATACCGCTTACAATGGGGTTAGCATCATGCCAAAATTGATTGAAACCCGGAATTTTTACCGTTTCAAGGTGATGCCCATTCATGGGGAAAATGCTCAAAACAAGGGAATGGCTTTGTTTCCCAGAAAAATAAATGGCAAATATGCCATGCTTTCGCGTATTGATGGGGTCAACAATTACATCATGTTTTCTGACAATATCAACCATTGGGGAGAGGCCTTTATGATTCAGGGGCCAAAATTCCCCTGGGAGTTTATACAGGTGGGCAACTGTGGTTCGCCTATCGAAACGGAGTTTGGTTGGCTTGTTATTACCCATGGCGTTGGGACTATGCGCAAATATGTATTGGGGGCTATTTTGCTCGACCTCGACGACCCGACAAAGGTTATAGGTCAACTGAGTGAGCCGCTGCTAAGCCCCAGCGAGGAGGAGCGCGAAGGCTATGTACCCAATGTTGTTTATTCGTGTGGGTCCATCATCAGCAATGATGAATTGGTAATCCCTTATGCTATGTCGGACACAGCATCTACTTATGCCACTGTTTCGCTGAATGAATTATTAACCAATCTGGTACCACATGACCTGAAACAGGGCCGGCCGTCAAAGGATAAATCCAAAGCCCGAATATTGGTTGTGGAAGATGAGGTTATCAACCAGAAAATAATTTCCGGTATCCTGAAATCAGAGGGATATGAAGTGGAAATTGCCCCCGATGGCATCATCGCCTTAATGCGGATAGGACGTGAGCAATTTGATGTAATCCTTTCGGATATCGCCATGCCCAATTTAGATGGATACCAATTGCTTGAATTTGTAAAAGAACACAAGATTGATATTCCAGTTGTATTCCTGTCGGGCCACACAAGCCCTGAAGACGAGGCAAGAGGGCTCAGCCAGGGTGCTGCCGATTACATCCGCAAACCCATCGACCGTAATTTATTGTTAATCAGGCTTGATAAAATAATCGCCCAAAGCAATCATTCAAAATAAGGACTGCTGATCATATGCGATAATAAATAGGCCACCGTGCTTTCAGCACCCTGATTCCTGTTAATATTCATCGCCTCAATACCATCATTACATCCGTCCGTTTGTTTGTCGAACAGGGGGATATCCAATTCGTTGTGCCCTAAAAACCAAAGAAATGAAAGCCGTAGTTTATCAGCTGAGCCCTCATCATTACGCAAATTGTGAAGGGATTTATACAGCATCACCATGGCCATAGCATCAATGGGCTGTTGTGCAAACATCTCATAGCTTTGGTCGAGGCCCAGCCATTTATTGTTTCCTATGGGTGTAAGATAGCCATCCTTAAAGCATTTCGTTTCGAGGAAGGCAAGCGATTCGTCAGCATACTCCTGGTAGAGCGCAAGCCCTGTCCGCTTATAAGCCATATACAGGGCTGCCGGCAAAAGCCCGTTATCATAAGTCATTTTGTCTTCAAACCAATGCCACGATTCCCTTCGGTGCCGTGCGTAAATCTCACACAATGAATTTGCCAGCTTAATGAGCAACTGCAGATGCTTTTCCTGATCTGGAAAGCGTAAAGTATAGTGGTAAACGCCAAAAATTGTATTGGCTAATCCACGGGCATAATGCAATCTGTCCATTTGGGCCAATGAACAATTATACATTTGCATTGCAACTTGAAACATCGCATCATCGGGGGCAAATCTTATCAGATAACCCAAGGACCACAAAGCCCTGCCAAAGGCATCTTCTGAATTCGTATGATCAAAATAGCTGCGGTCGTATGTCAAAAAATTAATGAAGTCCCCATCCGGCGTTTGCATGAACTTGATAAAGGATAAATACTTTATGGACAGCTCTTTATACAACTCAAGCCCGGTTTGCTCAAAAGCCATGAGGCTGACCAGCAAAGCACGGGCATTGTCATCGACACAATAACCCGTTTGGAAGTTGGGAATATTACCAGTAGCATGCTGCAGCAAGCCTGTTGAATCAGTTAGCCTTTCCAAATGCTTTGTGGAAAAGGGGGGTAAAACTACACTGTTCTTTTTAATTAAACTTTGCCCTTTACCAGCTATTTCGAGTTTATCATCCGCTATTTTTTTATCGCGGGCCTTTTCAAACAAGTCCAAATAGGATTTGCCAATGATAGGCCAACTGATTGTTCTACCATAGGCATAAGCTGCCTTTTGCAAGCTAGCCAGCTGGTGCTCATCAACCAATAATTGATCCAGTAGGGCAGCAAGTGATTTGGAGTTGCCAAAATCAAACAGCCTGCCCCTGCCCTCGCTTAAAAGCTCTTCCGCATGCCAGTATGGTGTTGACAGTACTGCACATCCGCCGCTAACAGCATAACTTAAAGTGCCGCTTGTGATCTGGGCCTTGTTGGGATAGGGTGTAACATATATATCGGCAGCTAACAACCAGGCCATCAGCTCTTCTTCGCTTAAATACCTGTCAATAAACTGAATATTGTTTTCAAGTTTGCATGCAGCCGCAAGGCTTTTTAAATAATTTCGATATGATTCACCTTCAGATTTTATTACATGCGGATGGGTTTTCCCCACTACAATGTACAGCAGTTCAGGGTGTTGCTTTACGACTTCTGGTAAGGCCCTGATAGCTGTTTCAATGCCTTTGCTCCTGCCAATCAAGCCAAAAGAAAGCATTACCCTTCTTTTTTTCCAGTCAGCAGGTGGATGTGGAAGATTGGGTTTCATTGCTTCAAAATCAGGAACTCCGTGTTCAATTTGCAAAATTTTATGCGATGGGACTTCATAAATATCTTCCAAAAAACGAACTGCCAGCCTGTTCATTACAACCACATAAGAGGCATAAGTTGTTATTTTTTTCATCACTTCGTACTGGTGAAACCCTGGCTTTTCCAGCACAGTGTGCAGTGTTACAACTATTGGTATTTGCAATCTGCGCAACAGACCAAGCAAAAGCACCCCACTATCGCCGCCGTAGATCCCATATTCATGCTGAACCAGGCAAACTTCAGCACCCGATTTGTTGATGTAATCGGCCATCGCAATATAGCCATCTTTGTCCTTGTCGTTGAGGGATTTATTTACAAGAGTTGGATAATTGTATTCGGCAGTGGAATCGTTCATAGCAATCACCTCAACTTTCAACGAAGTTGTGTGCTTATCTGCTGCCTGGCAAATGGCATCAAGCAAATTTTTTGTAAAGGTGGCGATCCCACATTGGCGTGGGGGATAATTTCCTATGCATATGATTTTCATGGCTTTGGTTGTTGATGTTTTAAATTCCCCTCAGCAAAACTGACCTGTCACTTTTACAGAAAGCTGATTACCAATCAGTTTCCATTTGGCTTTTAAGGTGATTCATCACCTAATAATGGCAATAACAGCTTTGCACCCGAAAGATACAAATGATTTTGATATAAAACAGCAAAAGTGGGAATTAATCAATAAATCGAAATACCAATTGCTTCGGCAACACCATGATATCAAGCCAGTTTCTTCCTGATCTCAGTCAACATCACCTCAGTCATGCTATCGAGGTTGAACTTATCGCTCAGGCCCCAGTCGCTGCGGGCAACGCTGTCGTCAATGCTGGCTGGCCATGAATCGGCTATCGCTTGCCTGAAATCGGGTTCGTAATCAATTTGGAAATCAGGGATATGCTTTTGAATGGAAGCAGCCACATCTTTTGGTGTAAAGCTCATGCCACCCACATTGTAACTGGAGCGTAATGAAAGTTTGGATTCGTCAGCTTCCATCAGGTCGATGGTGGCTTTGATGGCATCGTCCATAAACATCATGGGCAGGGCGGTGTCTTCGCTCAGGAAGCATGTGTATTTTTTATTTTTGATGGCCTCGAAATATATTTCCACGGCATAGTCGGTTGTTCCGCCACCGGCTTCCGTTTGGTAGCTGATCAGCCCGGGATAGCGCAAGCTGCGAAAATCGACGCCATAGCGTTTGTGGTAATATTCGCCCCAGCGTTCGCCTGCCTGCTTGCTGATACCATACACGGTATTTGGCTCCATTACAGTTAGTTGTGGCGTATTATAGCGCGGTGTAGTAGGCCCGAAAACAGCAATGGAGCTTGGCCAGAACAATTTATTGGCATCTGTATCGCGCGAAAGCTCCAATGTGTTCATCAGTGCTTTCATATTGATTTCCCATGCTTGCTGGGGTATTTTTTCGGCATTGCCCGAAAGCACGGCAGCCAGATTGTAAACCTGGGTGATTTTATAACGTATTGCAAAATGCATCAGGTTGTTGTAGTCGAGTACATCCAGTATGGTGAAAGGCCCGCTTTCGAGTATGCTTGCCGGAGGTTGTTTGATGTCGGTGGCAAAAACATTCTCATTTCCATAAATTTTTCGCAATGCGAGGGTCAATTCCGAGCCTATCTGCCCCGAGCAACCAATAACCAGGATACGTTCCATATTTGTTCTGTTAATTTGTTAACAATAAAAGGCAAAAATAAGAAGTTTAAATATCCTGCAACATGAAACATGAAGAAAGCCTGAAAATTTCGTTTCTTTGCACTGTAATTCAGCCCTTTTAAGAATATGAAAAACCTTCCCGAACATAAATTAGTCGTTTACAATACGCTCAGCCGCAAAAAGGAATTGTTTAAACCCCTCAAACCACCTCATATTGGCCTTTATGTTTGCGGTCCTACCGTTTATGGCGATGCCCACCTGGGCCATGCCCGCCCGGCCATCACCTTCGATTTGGTTTTCCGCTACCTGACACACCTTGGCTATAAGGTGCGCTATGTGCGCAATATCACCGATGTGGGCCACCTGGAAAATGATGCCGACGAAGGAGAAGACAAGATTGCTAAAAAAGCCCGCCTGGAGCAGCTGGAACCTATGGAGGTGGTGCAACACTATGTGGTTGCTTACCACAAAAATATGGACAGCCTGAATGTGTTGCGCCCATCTATTGAGCCCCACGCTTCAGGGCATATCATCGAGCAGATCGAAATGATCAAAAAAATTGTCGAACTGGGCTATGCGTATGAAGTAAATGGCTCAGTTTATTTTGATGTTGAAAAGTACAACCAATCGCACCAATATGGCATTTTATCCGGTCGCAAACTGGAAGACCTGATCAGCAACACCCGCGAATTGTCGGGCCAGCTGGAAAAGAAAAACGCAGCCGATTTTGCCCTCTGGAAAAAGGCTGAACCGGCGCACATCATGCGCTGGCCTTCGCCTTGGGGCGATGGTTTTCCGGGTTGGCATATGGAATGCTCTGCCATGGGCTGTAAATACTTGGGCGATGAATTTGATATCCACGGCGGCGGCATGGATTTGCTGTTTCCACACCACGAATCGGAAATTGCGCAATCTACTATCGCCAATGGCAAAGCACCCGTGCGCTATTGGATGCACAACAATATGATTACCATTAACGGGCAAAAGATGGGCAAGTCGCTGGGCAATGCCATGTCGCTTGATGACTTTTTCGCCGGAAACCACACGCTTCTTGAGAAAGCTTACAGCCCCATGACCATCCGTTTTTTCATGCTGCAGGCGCAATACCGCAGTACCCTCGACTTCTCTAACGAAGCCCTGCAAGCAGCGGAAAAAGGATTAAAAAAACTTATAGTAGCCGCTGAAACCCTGAACCAGATTCAGTCAACCAAAGATGCCCCTGGATTAGGTATCGACAAGATTGAAGCCGGCTGCTACGCGGCCATGAATGATGATTTCAACAGCCCGGTGGCTATCGCCAGCCTGTTCGAAGCGGTGCGCATCATCAACTCCGTGAAAGAAGGCCATAGCCAAATCAACGCGGAGGAGCTGGAGCAGCTCAAAAAGCTTTATCGTAGTTTTGTTTTCGATATTCTGGGGCTTGTTTCTGAGGAGGCCGGAAACGACCACCAATTGGTTGACGGATTGATGCAGACGATTATACAGCTCCGCCAGGATGCCCGCACACGTAAGGATTATGCCACTAGCGACCTAATCCGCGACAAACTGACTTCCCTTAATATTGAGGTGAAGGATGGCAAGGAAGGGACAGTTTGGTCATTAAAGGCCTGACAGGTACTAAGTGTGCCTGGCAGGTAAAATTTTTATCCCATAAACCGGTTTCGTCCTTCGGGAGGCACAAATACGATAAGGGTTATTTTATTTCCCACCATTTACCTTTGCCGCTGTTTCTTAACTTCATTTCGTTTTTTCATCCCTCTTTTTCCTCCCTAAAAATACTAACTTTACAGCTTAATTTTGATAAATTCACCATGAGAAGATTTGTTTGCTGGTTTTCGATTCTATCGCTACTAATTATAACTACATCGAGCACCTCCATGGCCGACGAAGGCCTTTGGCTCCCCTTTTTGCTTGAACAACACAACCAAACCCGAATGCAGGAAATGGGCATGCAGATCAGTGCCGACGACATTTATGCACTCAACCAATCCAGCATGAAGGACGCTATTGTATTATTTGGCCGCGGCTGCACCGGCAGCATTGTCTCCGATCAGGGTTTGCTCTTTACCAATCACCATTGCGGATTTGGTTCCATCCGCAATCACAGCACTGTTGAGAACAACTACCTCGATGAAGGCTTCTGGGCCACAAACCTGAAGGAAGAGCTGCCCAACCCCGGCCTTACAATAACTTTGCTTAAGCAGATGGAAGAGGTCACGGACAGCATTCTGAAGGGTGTAGAGCCGGGCATGACAGAAGCCCAGCGCGATGCCATGATCAAAAATAACAGCGAACGTATAAGCAAAAATGCCCAAAAAAACAGTCCCTACAATGCCATTGTCAGGGCTTTTTATAACGGAAATCAATTCTACCTTATCTACACCGAAACCTTCCGCGACATCCGCCTTGTAGGCACACCCCCTTACAGCATTGGGAAATTTGGCGGTTCAACCGACAACTGGATGTGGCCGCGGCATACCGGCGATTTTGCCGTTTTCCGTATCTACGCCAACGCCGAGAACCAACCGGCTGATTATAGCGAAGAAAACATTCCTTACAAACCTGCCTACCACCTGCCTATATCCCTGAAAGGTGTTTCGGAAGGCGATTTCACTTTGGTATATGGATATCCCGGACGCACCAGTGTTTATTTACCATCTCAGGCAGTTGAATTAATTGCCGAAGCTACCAACCCCCACAAAGTGCGCCTAAGGCAGCAGCGTTTGGATGTATTTGACAAATATATGCAAGCCGACCCGCAGATTCGCATACAATACGCTTCCAAAGATGCCGGTGTGGCCAATGGATGGAAAAAAATGATTGGCGAAAGCAATGGGGTGCGCCGCCTGGATGCCATAAATAAAAAAGCATCCCAGGAAACAGCATTTGTAGAATGGGTCCATGCCGGCGATGAAAACCGAAAAGCCTTGTATGCCGGACTATTGCCGTCTTTTGAAGAATCTTATGCGTCTCTTGCGCCCTACGCGCTGGCCACTGATTATATGAATGAAGCCGGAAGGGCTATTGAATTGATTGGTTTTGCCTCACAATTCAGGTTTCTGTACGAAGCAAGCCAGGAAAAAGACGTCAGTGAGGCTTACATTCAAAGCCTGATAAAACGTTACGAACAGAGAACCGAAAGTTTTTTTAAAGACTATCACGAACCCATTGATCGGGGGGTAGCCCAAAAACTGCTGCAATTGTATTTGGACTATATACCACCTGATTTACGGCCGGCATTTGTAAACGAAATCAATTTGAAGTATAGAGGCAATATTGAAGCCTTTGTGGATGCGCTTTTTACTAAAAGCATGTTTACCAATAAAAATCAAATCCTTGAATTTCTGAGCAGTTACAAACCGCGTCATGCCCGCCGCCTTTTGCGCGACCCAGCCTACAGTGCTGCCAATGATATCAGCATATTGTACGAAACACGCATTAAAGAAACAAGGCAGCGCCTGACAACCTCCATCGACAGCCTGCAAAGGATTTATATGGCTGGGCTTATTGAAATGCACGAAGGCAGCTACCTTTATCCGGATGCCAATTTTACGCTCAGGGCAAGCTATGGCCTGGTAGAAGGGTATAGCCCGGCAGATGCAGTGGAGTATGATTACTACACCACCCTGGGAGGTATCATGGAAAAGGAAGACCCCAACAACTACGATTATATTGTAGATAACAAGCTCAGGCAATTGTTTTTAAACAGCGATTATGGCGACTATGCGGATGATGATGGTAAGATGCGTGTGGCTTTTGTGGCTTCCAACCATACTACCGGTGGCAGTTCAGGGAGCCCGGTAATGAATGCCGACGGACATTTGGCGGGCATAAATTTCGATCGAGGCTGGGAAGCCACCATGAGCGATTTGATGTATGACCCAATTCAGGGACGCAATATTGCTGTAGATGTACGCTATGTGTTGTTCGTCATGGACAAACTTGCCGGAGCCAGCCACCTGATTAAGGAATGACGCTAAAAAAGTAAATCGTATCTGCCGATGAGGTTGTATATTTGTCGGCAGATTTGCTTAAACTTGCATCTGTAATCGAACAAAAACTGCCAGACTATGACCAAACAACTACTATTTTCATTGGTTTTGCTAGTTACCTTAGCAGCCTTCGCCTGACCATGTGGCGCATTTTCCAGTATTTCAAATTCACAAAAAACCAGCCTTGGCCAAATCCCTGAACGCATCCGGGAAACGCTTGTTGTTGCCATCGGACAAACCAAAATCTTCAGGCATCCGTCATGGGATTGCTTCATGCCTTGGTTTTCTGGGGGTTTATGGTCATCCTGATGCAGCAGTATCGAAATGGTGCTCGATGGGTTGTTGGGCACCGAACGTGTTTTGCAATTCATGGGGCCTGTTTATACCTTTTTTATGGCCACCGGCGATATTTTTGCAGCCATCATTGCATTTTCAATTTTGGTATTCCTTTTCAGGCGGCTGTTTTAAAGGTAAAACGCTTTTATGGGCCGAAATGAAACCCATCTCAAAGGCTGACGCCAATTTGGCCTTATCGTTTATCTTTCTGTTGATGATTACTTTGCTCGGGCTCAACATCTTTTATGTGTTAGAAACACAGACCCCTGGCCATGCTTTGGCAGGGGCCTATCCTATAAGTGAGCAACTGGCACCGTTTTTTGCCGGAATGGACCAACAGCAGGTACATTTTTGGCACGAATTCAACTGGTGGTTTCATATACTGCTGATTTTTGTTTTTGCCAACATCCTGCCTTATTCAAAGCATTTTCATGTATTTATGTCGGTTCCCAATGTGTTTGTCAGCAAAATAGGGCCTTTGGGTAAGGTGGACAATATGGAAAGCATCACAATGGAAGTAAAACTGATGATGGACCCCAATGCAGCCTTTTCGGAAAATGCCGAGGCGCCGCCAAAATTTGGTGTTTCGGATGCGGAGGATGTGAACTGGGTCAATTATATGAATGCGCTCTCGTGCACTGAATGTGGGCGTTGCACCGCCGTTTGCCCGGCCAATATTACGGGCAAACTGCTCTCACCACGCAAAATTATGATGGACGTGCGGGCTCGTATGAAGGAAAAAGGCCCCGGACTGATGAAAGAGGGCGCTGCATTCAACGACAATAAATCTTTGCTGGGAAGTTATATCACCGAAGAAGAGCTGTGGGCCTGCACCATGTGCAACGCCTGTGCGCAGGAATGCCCGGTCAATATTAACCAACCGGCCATTATTCTGGATATGCGCCGCTACCTCGTGCTCGAAAAATCGGCTGCGCCGGCTGGGTTGAATACGGCTTTTACGAATATCGAAAACAATGGTGCCCCCTGGCAGTTTTCGCAACAAGACAGGATGAACTGGGCTGAAGATCTTTTTGTAAATAAAGGTGATTGAGGGGGTATTTGGTTAGCATTTAATTGAAAATGAAATAGTTTATGAGAAGAACAACATTTGACATTCCCGTATTATTCCTGATTGGAGGATTTTTACCTGATCTTAATCGGACTGATTTACTTGAAGAATCATCATTTTTTATGGGCATTTTACTTTATCGGACAGTTTGCAGAAAGGAAACTCCATAAACGATTAATAATCTCTCACAGTTGTGAGAGATTAGAAAACTATTGATCTCTCTCACAATTGTGAGAGATTTTGAATAAATTTGAGCATGAATAAATTAACAGCATATAATAGTTTTTTTAAAGAAATAATTAATACAATTAATTCTGCGAGATATCAGGCTTATAAGTCCTTAAACAAATTTCATATTGGTCAGAATTTTGAAATTGGAAGAATTATTGTTGAAAACCAGGAGCAGAATCAATGGGGGCAATCTATTGTTGACTCATTGTCAAAAGACATTAATAAGCAAATTGATGGAGCAAAAGGATATTCCCCTCAGAATCTCTGGAGAATGAGACAGTTTTATCTTGAGTACAGAAATGAACCTGAACTTCTGGATTTAGCAATGAGAATCCCCTGGGGGCAAAACATGTTGATAATACATCAATTGAAAGACAACCATGAACGAAGATATTATTTGCAAGCCACCGAGCAACTTGGCTGGAGTCGAGCAGTATTACTAAACCAGATAAAAGTAAATGCTTACGAATATCACATAGCTAACAAAAAACTAAGTAATTTTGAGAAAGCACTTCCGCAACATCTTTTGGAACAAGCGAACGAAGCTTTAAAAAGCGAATACAATCTTGATTTTTTAGGAATTGCAAAACCAATTTTAGAAAAGGAATTGGAAAACAGGCTTATTGAAAATATAAGAGACCTTCTACTTGAGTTAGGTTATGGGTTCAGTTTTATTGGTAACCAATATAGGTTAAAACTTAGACAGAAAGAATACTTTATTGACTTGTTGTTTTATCACCGAATCTTGAAATGTTTAGTTGCAATCGAATTAAAAACAGTAGAGTTTGAACCGGAGTTTACCGGGAAAATGAATTTCTATCTTGAGCTACTTGACGAACAAGAAAAACAAACAGATGATAATCCATCAATCGGAATAATTCTTTGCCCCATAAAAGATAATATTGAAGTTGAATATGCATTGAGAACAAGCAATAAGCCAATTGGAGTATCAGAATATAAGCTAACTCATAGATTACCAGATAAATTCAAAGGGATAGTTCCGACATCAAAAGAATTAAAACAAATGCTAACAAAAGCTATGCATAATGCGGGGGCAAGTGACAATTTGAGTGATAATACAAGTAATGAATTTTAGTAGTTTGTCCTTGAAGTGTGTTGAAATCCTGCGATTCACATTTTTCTCGCATCAATCAGGTGAGCATTGGTACCCGTTTGCCGAATGATAAACCTAAAAGCTTAATTGAAAATTATAAAAATGACTGATAACAAACTAAAAATCAAAGTGCCAACAATGGCCGAACTGGCCGCAGCAGGCAAAAACCTGAATGGCTTTTTTGGGTGGGCTCTGCCGGTGCTTTTGACGACCGCTATAAAAAGGTTACCCGCGAATTTGTTAAAATTCTTGCCCATTTTAATATTGATTATGCCGTGCTGGGCACCGAGGAATCGGATAGTGGCGATGTGGCACGCCGCGCGGGCAACGAAATGCTTTTCCAGATGCAGGCCATGACGAATATCGAAATCCTGAATGCCTATGAGGTAAAGAAAATTGTCACCTGCTGTCCGCACGATTTCAATACCATAAAAACGAATACCCCGATTATGGCGGAAACTATGAAGTGTGGCACCACTCCCAATTTTTGGAGAAGCTGATTGCCGACAACAACATACAGTTGCAGGCCGGTCAGTTTGTCGATAAGAAAATTGTTTTTCACGATCCCTGCTACCTGGGACGCGCCAATAAGGAATACCAGGCCCCACGCACCGTTTTGGAAAAATCCCTTCCACCAAAGTGGAAATGCCTCGCAACCGCAGTTTCGGGGCTTTGTTGCGGTGCCGGTGGCGGTCAAATGTTTAAGGAAGCCGAAAAAGGCGACAAGGAAGTTTTATTGAGCGCAATCAAGAAGCCATCGAAACCGGGGCAGATATAATTGCCACTGCCTGCCCTTTTTGCATGGTGATGATGACCGACGGCATCAAATACAAAAACCAGGAAGAGCGCATGAAAAACTACGACATCGCCGAATTGATGAGTATGGGCTTGGGGCTGTAGCAAATGAAATTCACACAAAACCAGGATATTGAATCATTTTTGGATGATTTTGAAGGCCAACAGGCCGAAATATTGTGGTTTCTGCATCGGCAAATCCTGAATTACCCGGCTGTGCATGGCAAAATTCGATTTAAGATTCCCTTTTATGACCGTAAAAGCTGGATTTGTTACCTGAACCCACTCAAAAACGGGCAGGTTGAACTGGCTTTTATCCGTGGCAGCGAATTGTCCGATTATGGAGGCTGGCTCCAGTCCCGCGGACGCAAACAGGTGACAGGCGCCTTGATCAGCAACATCGACAATATTCCACTCGACATGCTGCATGCCGCTCTGCAGGAAGCCTTGCACCTTGATGATACAAGCCATTACAGCCTCAGAAAAAAGTAAGGTTATTTGCTACTTCCGATATTTCTTAACTCAATGGCAATTTGATTGGAAAGCTGATCAATGGACTGCCTCAGCTCGCGGATGTGCCTGCCCAGATCAGGCGGGGGCTTGTTAATTTCGTTCAGGCTGTTGCGGGCGTTTTCGAGCTCCTGCCGGGCTTCAATAAGCAAATTGGCCAGCCGTGCCGCTGCCCTGTCGTCCAGGCGGTGTTGGTTGCGTTGGTTGGCATAGCTGTTGTAAAGGCTTGCCGCCTGGTTAAAGGCAGCTGATGCTCTGTTAAAGCTGTCGATGCGCACATTGAGTGCTTTTACACGAAGCACCTCTTGTAGGTGGTTGAGCCGTAAATCCACAACAGTATGCTTATATTTATTCAGAAGTATGCGACGCTGCTCCTGCCGCAAGCGATTTTCTTCTGTTGCAGCAAGGTACTGGCTGATTGAATCTTCATAAGCAAAGAAATCATTATACAAAGGGCCGGTATTTTTTCCCGAAGAAAAACTTTTGTAAGTGACAGGCTTTGTCAAAAATTGCCAAATGGGATCGTAAGGCATATGTGTTTCGATCATGCGTTCGGGGCTGACCATAAACCACTTATCATCGAATTCCCGCACATACTTCCGGCCCACCACACTGCCTGAAGCAAAGGTGGGATCAAACAGATACCACTTCCCCTGTATTTTGGCTGCAATCCAGGCATGGGGCAAGGCATCCACCTGCCCATTCTGTCGTGTAAATCCATGAATGGTATGCACCGGAATCCCTGATATTTTGCACAATGTATCCATCAGGCCGGCAAAACCTTCGCACACCCCTTTGCGCCTGTCGAAGGTGCGCAGGATGATTATTTCGATTGTTGGGTCCTGCGTTGGCCGTCCCAGGCTTCTTAAATCATAGTCGATTTGTGTGCCCAGCCAGTAATAAATGGCCTGTAGTTTTTCGGTATCTGTTTCGAAATGGTGGTTGACAAAGGTCCCTAACTGGCCGATGCTGCCCAGCTCGTGCTGCGGAAGCAGACGCATTTTTTCGTCCACCTGCTTCCAGTTTGGTTGTGCCTGGGCTTGTAGCCCAAGATTCATGGCCATTGCAACAAGGAAAAATAAAATGCGGATTTGCATAAAATAGATTTGCTAATGAAACGTAGTTTTCATGCAAATGTTTTGCCAAACAAAAAAGCCCGCACCGTTTTGAGGGTGCAGGCTAAGTGGAGATTTTAGGATCGCTTAATTGGTTATTTCCACTGTTTTTTGTTTTACTGTTTCCGTAAGGAAATAGAAGGTTTTTCCACTATAATCAGCTGTGGTATAGCGCACAGCGGCAATCGAAATAATACCTGTTCCGGTGGAGACACTGCTGAGGTCGGACGCTGAAAAATTGGCCGATGTGGCGTTGGAGGCAACCACTTTGATGGCTTCGTTGATATTCACATAGAGCGAATCAGCATTGGAAACCC
>JAGYLH010000059.1 GCA_018400955.1 Bacteroidales bacterium | reverse complement strand
CTGCCATACTTATTCTTTCGTATTGTAATGTAATAAAACAATACTTTTCATCCCGCCAATCCCGGCCGGGGGAAAAGTTTTTTTCATTACATTTGCCCAAAGCAAACAAAGCCAAAAATGAACCCTTGCACGGCCATCGTTTACAACCAAACAGACAATAATATGGTTGATGGTAGTTTGTGGGCAGCAGAAAAAGCAGCACATAACGGCCCCGATGGCCTTTTCCGCATGCTGGCGCGGATTTGCAATCCGTGCCAATCAAGTATGTTTGGCAATATCTTTGGCAATTATCCAGCAAACATTTCACTTTGCTTTATGAACTGCTGCAGGTACAAGTTTGTAAAACAAAATGGAACGTGGATGATAAAGGCACCGATTGCAAATCGGCGCCAGCGGGGAATTCCCGGTTTCAGGTTTGTTTACGAGTAAAGAAATAAGCTTTTGAAGGTCAGCCTTTAGGGAAGGGTGTTTTTTGTATAGTTTCTTATAAAGCCGCTTAAAGGATGGGGTTGTGTAAACACTATAACTCATTGAAGAAGTCTTCGGCAGTTTGTTTCTCAAGCTCACCATCCATCATTTTCCTGATCTCGGAAAAACTGTTCTGCAGTTCGTCCAATGCCATCTTATCAACCTCCGCTATTTCAACGTAATCCAGCGTTCTTACAAAATCAAGGAATGCCTGGTATTTGCTTTCACTTATGTTTAAGGTCAGTTGCTTCATTGATTCGTGGTTTTGCTATTAAGTGCTTGCAAAGATATACAATCCGTTTAGCCAGGGCAAGGTCTGGTCAGGCAAATTGCCATCCCAGAGCTAAGATTCTTGAAAAAATTTGAAATACAAACTTCCCAGCTTACTCCTGAAAATAAACCCGCTTCACCCGCCGCGAAATCCTTGTTAGTATTTCGTAAGGGATGGTGTCGGCAGCGGCAGCTATCTGACTGATAGGGTTTTCGGCATCGAAAACTACTACGCTGTCGCCTTCGTCCGCACTTACATCTGTCAGGTCGATCATGCACATATCCATGCAAACATCTCCAATAATCGGGGCCGCCTGCCCATTCACATACAGCACGCCCTTGCCGTTGCCCAGTTTGCGGAAAAGCCCGTCGGCATAACCAATCGGTACCACCCCAATGCGCGAATGCCTTTTGGTAAAACCGCTGCGGTTGTAGCTAATGCTTTCATTTACGGGTACCTCTTTGATTTGCGAAATGGTTGATTTAAGCGTGACCACTGTTTGCAATTTGTCGTGCTCCTCTTTTGTGGCCGGCACCCCGTAAAGTCCTATTCCCAGCCGCACCATATCATAATGTGCATTTTTGAAGCGGCTGATGCCGGCAGAATTCAAGATATGACGGCTCACCTTGTAGTTGAAAGCTTCTGTAACTTCGGTACTCAGTTTTTCAAAAAGCGCAATTTGGCTATGCGTAAAATCATCAAACTCGGGCCGGTCGCTTGCTGCCAGGTGCGAAAATACGGTTTGCACACGCAACATGGGATTGGCCTGTATCCGCTTGATGAGCTCAGGCACATCGGCTTCGCAAAAACCAAGGCGGTGCATGCCGGTTTCCAGTTTAAGGTGGACCTTCACCGGCTTATTTTTAGGCAATGCTGTTCTGCTGATGGTTTCTTCAAGTAGTTCCAATATCCTGAAGCTGAATAATTCAGGTTCCAACTGATGCTTGATCATGGCGTCAAAACCATTCTCCTCGGGGCTCATCACCATGATAGGCGTTGTGATGCCGGCCTTGCGCAGCTCAATGCCTTCGTCGGCATAAGCCACTGCCAGATAGTCCACATGGTGAAACTGCAACACATTGGCAATTTCAAAACTGCCGCTTCCATAGCCAAAGGCCTTCACCATCGCCATGAGCCTGGTGTCTTTGTCCATTTTTGTGCGGTAATAGTTCAGGTTGCTGATCAGGTGGTTGAGGTTGATTTCGAGCACCGTTTCATGTGCCTTTTGCTGCAAAAGGTTGCTTATGCGTTCAAACTCAAACACCCGTGCCCCTTTCAGCAAGATGGATTGGTTGCTGAGTGTGGCAATAGGATACTGGCTGATAAATTCATCCGTTGTGGCAAAAAATTGTTTGTCGATGGTAAATTTTCCGGCCTGTCGGCTGATGGAAGGGCCAATCCCAATCAGTTTGTCCACGCCTTTTTGGGCAATCATCTCAGCAATTTGTTCATACAAATCCATCTCGTTGCGGCCACTTTGCAAAATATCGGACAGCACAAGCGTTTTTTGTCGGTGTTGGTTTTGCTGGTTCAAAAAATCGAGGGCAATGCTAAGCGCATTCACATCCGAGTTGTAGCTATCGTTGATGATGGTGCAGTTGTTGATGCCTTCTTTCAGCTCAAGGCGCATGGCAATGGGGGTAAGGCTGTGCATGCGCTCGTTTATCACGTCATTGTCATAACCCAAAAGCAACAGCATGGCCCAGCAATGGCAGGCATTTTCTATGCTCGCTTTGTCGCTGAACGGGATGCTGATTTCAATTTCTGTTTCTTTGTAAATGCCTTTAAGCACAGTTGATTGCCCGCTTTTCTGCGTGTCGGTAATCAGCAAATCGGCTGGTACTTTTGTGCTCCAGGTAAAGGGTTTGATGGTGTGCAGTATCTCCGAACGGATGATAACATTTTGTATCTGCGCATGGTCGAGGCAATAAACAAGCGTATCTACTTTGGTGAAAAGTTTGAGTTTTTCGCCTACTTTTTGGTTGCCCTGAATAAAATTTTCGTCGTGGGCCTGCCCGATATTTGTGAACAGCCCGATATTGGGTTTGATAATTTGTTGCAGCTTGTCCATTTCATCGGGCTCGGATATGCCGGCTTCGAAAATGGCCAGTTGGTGTTGCTCATCAATTTGCCAAACTGACAGCGGCACACCGATTTGTGAGTTGTAGCTTTTCGGGCTGCGGATAATCACCCGGTCGGGGCTGAGCAATTGAAACAGCCATTCCTTGATAATGGTTTTGCCATTGCTACCTGTTATACCAATAACGGGTATTTTGAATTTTTGCCTGTGCTCAGCAGCCAGTGCTTGCATGGCTGTCAGTGTGTTTTCCACTTCGATAAAGCTGGCTTCAGGGTATTCATCGGTTGCTTGTGGCTTGCTTACGACAAATATCCGCAGGCCTTTTTTGTACAATTCCCCGATAAATTTGTGCCCGTCGTTTCGCGGGCTTACCAAGGCAAAAAACAAACACTCACGCACTGAAATCAATTGGCGGCTATCGATCAGTATATCGCGGATAACTTTATCACCGTCAGCACTGCCGGTAATGGTCCCACGGACTATTTCGGAGATTTCACTTAAGGAATAGGGGAGGTGGTTCATTCTTCTAGATTAGTAATTTGCAGTTTACAGGGTGCATTTGCAGCAAGTGATTTTTGGCAGTTATTCATAAAATTTTAATACAAATTACCGATTCTTGTTATTCTCATTAATCAGTTGATTGTTAATCAATTCTTTGTGACTGCTTCTGTTTCTGAAAACATCCACTGCCAGATAAACGGCTTGTCTGAAAGCTGAGGCCGAAGCCATGTTTTGCCCAGCAAGATCGTAAGCTGTGCCATGGGCGGGAGAGGTGCGCACATAGTCCAGGCCGGCAGTATAGTTTACGCCACCTTCAAAGGCGATACTTTTAAACCCTACCAAGCCTTGGTCGTGGTACATCGAGAGCACGGCATCATACTGTTTGTAGCTGCCCGACCCAAAAAAGCCGTCGGCGGGGAAAGGGCCAAAACTCAGGATTTGTTCCTCTTTGGCTTTTTGCATGGCAGGGATAATGACATTATTTTCTTCGGAGCCCAGCAAACCGCCATCGCCAGCATGCGGGTTGAGGCCAAGCAGGGCAATTTTGGGTTTTCTTATGCCAAAATCCATGATCAAACTTTCGTTTAAGATGCGCAATTTCCTTAAAATCAACTCTATGCTAAGGGTTGGGGATACCTCTTTCAGCGGCATATGCCCGGTGATGGTGCCAACACGCAAATCGTTCCATACCATGAGCATCAGCGGCTCTTTTTTGCCAAAACGCTCAGCCAGATACTCCGTATGGCCGGGGAAGTAAAATTCGCCTGATTGAATATTTTGCTTGTTGATGGGTGCCGTTACAAGCACATCTATTTTGTCTTCTTTCAAATCAGCAACGGCCATTTCAAGTGCCTGATAAGCAGCCTCGCCGGCCAGCGATGTGGATTGACCCAGGTCGATCTTTAAATCGTTCTCTGTGCAGTTGACGATGTTCACCCGCTTGGGATGGGCCTGCCGGGCATCTTTCACCAGGTTGAAATTGAAATCGCCTGCTGGTGTGTTCTTCCTGTGAAAGGAAGCCACCCGCGAATGTCCGTAAATAATTGGCGTGAGCAATTCGAGCATACGGTTGTCTGCAAAAGATTTTATAATTACCTCATAACCAATTCCATTGATGTCGCCATGGGTGATGCCCACACGAATGCGTTTTTCAGCCGGATTTGTAGTTGTAGTATTCATTTTCAGTTTGGTTTGAGATGCAAAGGTAGTTTTTTTGCAGATGCTGTTGCTTCGTCTGATTAAAGCCGCTTACAGTTGTTTAGCTTCTTTGTGTATTGCTTGAAACGATTGCTTTCAGCCATTTTGACTAACTTCGCAGGCCAAATGATTAAACCAAACTTTTCATGAAAAAATTATACTGGAATTCACTTTTCTTTATCTTCCTATTTCAACCGCTTGCAGCCCAGCTTGGTTTGTCCGACATCCAAAACTTGTCGAATGAATATGGCCCCTCGCGCGAACCTGCACTTACCAGTGTAGGCGACAACTATTATCTGGTATGGAACCAATGGGGCGATATCATGTTTCGAAAAAGCACCAACAATGGAATTAATTGGGGAAATAAGTTAACCCTTTATTCCTCATTTGATTATGGTGCCAATTATCCGGTGATTGCCGCTGCCGATGGAAAAGTATATATTGCCTATTACCGCAACACAAGCGGCAACAGCGAGATTTTTATGGTGAAATCAAGCAACGATGGCCAGTCATTTGGCAATGAAATACAGGTGACAAATGCCATCAACCTGGCACAGGTGCCACAGATCGCCGCTTCGGGCGACACCGTGGTTATTGCTTATGAGGACCGCGATGCCAACTGGAACTACCAGATTTTCCTGATCAAATCCATTGATGGAGGCCAAACATGGTCGGCACCACAGAACCTTTCAAACTCCTCCAACAATGCACGCTGGTGCAACCTGCAAATGCGCAACAATGAATTGTTTGTGCTTTGGAACGACCAAACTGGGGCCAACTACGACGACCTGGATGTTTTCTTTACAAAATCGGATAATTTTGGGACCAATTGGTCGCTCCCACAGAATATTACAAACAATGCCGCCTACAATGCCAGGCTGAATACCCGGCTGCTTGACAACTCAATTTATGTGGCTGTTTCGGCTAAAGTGGATGGATTGCAGAGTGATATTTTGCTTTACCGTTCAACCGACCTTGGCAATAGCTGGGAAAGCCTGGTGAACCTTTCCGATAACAGTGGCAATTCATCGCGGCCCCATTTGTGGGTTACACCAAA
Source organism: Bacteroidales bacterium (assembly GCA_018400955.1). Classification (GTDB taxonomy): domain Bacteria; phylum Bacteroidota; class Bacteroidia; order Bacteroidales; family F082; genus CALAZZ01. The sequence continues at coordinate 16,079 of JAGYLH010000059.1, read as the reverse complement.
CTATATGGACAACCACCGCATTTATGCCATCTGGTCCGACGAAACCTATCATACCAACGAAAGGGTTTACCTGCGATACAGCAACGACAATGGCTTTTCGTGGTCGGACATGACCGAATTGTCGCAACCAACAGAAGATGCATTTTGGCCGCAGTTGGCGGGCAATCCAGGCAGCACTTCCGACCAGCTTTATATGGCATGGGTGAGGCCACATGATGGCACATTCAATTACGAAGTGTGGGGCAGGCGTGGCGAAAATCAACTGGCACAAGCTGTTACACTCAGTGGAACGGTGTCGGATGCTGCCGGCGAACCCATTGCGGCTGCCACCGTTGCCCTGAATGGCTATGTAGGATTTACATTGGTTGATGGCCAATACAACCTGGAGGTGCCTGCCGGGGTGTATGATTTTTCTGTTTCGGCCGCAGGCTATCAAAACTATAGCGTAGCAGGCATGGAAGTACTTCAGGATATGGAAGTTGATGTAACGCTGGAAGCCCTTGTTCCCGGACATTACCCGCCACATCTATTGCAGGCGGAAGTGGTGGATGTGGAAAATATTTTTGCTCAATGGGACACGCCCATAGGTTTTGGCTCCATCGAGCTGGGCTATGATGACGGTGAATCAAACGGCTTGTTCTGGGTGGGTTCGGCAACAGGCAACGAAATGATGGCGGTAGCTTTTGAGCACGATGAAGCCTTTTATCTGCGGCAGCTCAAGCTTTTTGCTTCTCCCGGCGAGGCCGGCGAACAAATGCTGGTGCATGTGCTGGCCGACAACAACGGCATGCCCGATATTTCCACTTCCTATGGCGGGCCTTATCTGGTGGAAGTGGAAAGTGGCTGGGTGAAAATCCCGGTGGATATTCCCATGCCGGCCAATGTGCGCTTTTATATTGCCTGCCAGTGGAATACAGGAAATTCCTATCGGATTGGCGGCGATTTGAATCAGGCCACCGGTTTTTCTTACAGCACCTCCAACAACGGAGCCCAATGGTTTGTGCATGATGATATGGATTTTATGATCCGCGCCGGCATTGCGTTCGACAATAGGTCAGTAAATACAGAACTGAACCCTTTGCAAAGAGATACTGATCTATTGGGATACCATGTGTTTTTAAATGGCACACAACAGGAGGAACTTATCGAAGATAATTATTTTATGTTTACGGAAGTAGCTGTTGGCCAAACGCATACAGTTGAGGTGGCTGCCGTTTATGAAGGTGGCGAATCGCCTGCTGCAAGCGTGCAACTGTTTGTGCCTGAGCCTCTGCTGTTTCCGCCGCTGAACCTTGTGGGTGAAGTTGTGGATGCCACTGTCATGCTCCATTGGGATGCACCCGCTTCCGATGGGGAATGGTTGCATTGGGACGATGGCGTAAATGCCGATGCAGTGGGCGGAAACAATATCGAAATTTTTGATGCAGCCGTACGCTTTACAACAGCTGATTTGGAAGCCTACGACGGGCAGTACCTGACGCAAATTGCTGCATTTATCGCTGATGCCGATGTGCAGGTGTTTATGCGGGTGTGGCAAGGCGGAAACCAAAACTATGCCGGAAACCTGGTGCGCGAGCAGATAATGGCCTATCCCATAGCTGACAGTTGGAACACGGTTGAGCTGGATGAACCCGTAATGATAAATGCAACACAGGAACTGTGGTTTGGGTATCGGGTAATCAATACCAATGGGGTATATCCGGCGGGCACCGATGATGGCCCGGCCGTGCCTTTCAATGGCGATATGCTGCTTTATGGCTCCAACTGGGTGAGCATGCAAAACGAATTTGGCTGGAATATCAATTGGAATATACAAGGCATGGTGGTAGATGTCGGTGAAACCAAGCAGTCGAACCTGATTAGCCCGCCACTAAACAACCAATCGATTACCGGAAACGGCAAACCCGAATTGGTGGCGGCAGGCCGCAACAAACAAGCATTTAGCTGGACGTATGGGCATTTTAATGTGTACCGCAACCAGGAAATCATTGGCACAAGCCCGGCAGGGACTTATACATTTCTGGATGAAAACCCGCAGGCCCTCAATACCTATTACGTAAGCACCGCCTGGGGAAGCTTTGAGTCGGTGCCATCCAATGAGGTGGTAATCGATTTGGTGGGTTTATCGGAAAAAGATGGTTTTGGCTTGGATGTCCAATTGTGGCCCAACCCGGCCAGAGGCCAAGCTGAATTGGTTTTTGAGCTGGATAGCCCCCAGCTGGTCAGCTTGCAGTTGGCAGGCCTTGCCGGCCAAAGTGTTACCATATTGCATCAGCAGTATTTGGCTGAAGGCATACACCGCATCAAGCTGGATGCCGACAGGCTGAAACCTTTTGTATCCGGCAAAGTGGTCGTGTTAAAACTGGTAACAGCCGAAACAACCACCATCAGGCGGTTGGTGTTGGAGTAGGATAGGATTTGGGCGAAGAAAAACTTATGATTGTTATTCATAGTTTACATCAGCTGGTGATAATTCCTTACAAAATTAAGCTTGCTTTTGAAGTGGGATGAATCTGGAAGCCTGTGATTTGTTAAAATGATTTCCCAACCTTCAAGCTAAAACCAATCTGATTTTCCTCACTTGTGTCGTGAAAGATTTGAGGTCCAACGTCAAGACTTATTCTTAAACTTTTTTTCCCCGGATAGGTCAATCCAATTGGAATATAATGTTTTGAGCCAATTAGCAACAAGATGCCTTCGGAAATACCCGTGTAAAATGAAATCTTTCCGGGTGATAGTTTCGGGTAATAAACTTTCGTCCCTACCGAACCACCTACAAGGCCGACTGCCACGTCAAAACCCCAGTAGGGCGAAACCAACCTTTCATAATAGATACCAATCCATGGGTCGAAAGCACCTAAGTGTATGCTTAAGTTGTTTCTAAATGTAGTTCCTTGGCGCTTTTCTTTCTTTAAACTATTAGTATCAAAATCTGTGGCATTAGCTGTTGAGGTGGAATCGCTGTTCGTTTCATCATTGATTTGTGCAAATGAAATTAGCGGAATAATTACCATAAAAAGCACCACAAGTTTTATGATTGGTTTTTTCATACTCAAATTTGTTAAATGTTTGTAAATAAAAGGCTTATACATTTCGGGGCTGTAAATTCATCCTTCCATGAATAAGCCTGTTCCCGTGCGTAAATCAAATAAATTAATTAATCTTCAGTGCTTTTGTAGACTTACCAGGATCTGCAATAAATATGAGACTGTTCTTATAGTAACCGGTAACTTTTTTGCCATTGTCCAGCGTACAGTCAATGGTTATCTCATAGGTCTGTCCTGATTTTTCTATTTTTACAGTACCACCTTCAATTTCCATTTGCTGTCCACCTGAGCCTGTATCCAAATTAATATCAATATAAGTCAAACCAAAATCAAAAGTGTTTGCATTATAGGTTGCGAGCACATCATATGAATAGGTGCCTGGAACAAGATCAGTCATAGATGAGGAAAACATTTGGAAATATAGAACATGTCCAATGCCGGAAGGCTCCTCATCTGAGAAGTTTATATCAGGAGAAACGAGGACTAGGTCTAAATTATAGGTTGCGGGGTTTTCGTTGATCTGCCCATAGTATTCAATAAATCCTTTATCCAACTCATACGAATTGCCTTCATAGTTGAAATAACTACTAAGCACAAGTGTTTTGAAACTTACCTCGTTGCCATATTCAGTTCCCTGACTATTAGTGGCATAAGCTCTGACATAGTATGTTGTATTCATATCCAATCCGGTAAGGGTTAGATTAAAAATGCCTAAAACATTGTTCTCAGATGCCATAAAGGAATCGTTTAGATCTGGATTTGGGTTTGTTCCCCAAACTACTCCCATTGCGGTGATTCCAGCGCCACCGTCGGCCGTAATGTTACCTCCTACTGTAGCAGACGAGTGGGCTATGTCAGTAGGCACAAGTGTTGTTAAGGCAGGGGTTAGCACTTCTTCTTTGTCTTTCGAACATCCGGTTGCTACAAGGATGGTTAGTAGGCTAAAGTAAAAAACAGTCTTTTTAATAGAAATTATTTTCATTGTAGTTTTATTAGTTTTCCTACTCTATATGGCTTTTCGGAGAACGCCCTCATTTGTATTTTCCTGCATGAGACAGTCAGTTTTTTTTAAATGGAATCAAATCTCCATTTTAGGATGCATAGTTGGGGGCGGGCTTTATAACCAAAAAGCAAAATTCCCGGAATGTATTCAATGATGATAAATGGAAATTGAAGTCCGCAGTCAACAAGTGTGGGATTCTTTATTTGAAGTCTTGTGTATCAGACAGGAATATCTTCTTTCCAGAATTTTGGCAAACGTAAACTAATAAACAACCGTCTGCTGTTAATAATACGTTAAGTGCTTTGAAGGCAATTCATAATGGACGTCCACAGAGGAAGAAAAATTGCTGATTGAAGTATTACCGGTGTTTTTGAGTGAATAATAAAAATGGCTATCCCTTCTTTATATTGGCCTCATATTGCATAACCACTTCCGTAGCCTGCTCCAAGTCATCGGTTGGAACGAGCAGCTTCACAGCGCCCGCCCCTCCCGGCGAGGCCCACCAGGGCGCTATCGTACCCAAAAACTCATCTTTCACAAACACCCTGAGGCCGGCATCTTCCAGCATGCTTTTGACCAGGCCAGCCTGCATGGGTGTGCCGGAAAATACTTCTCTGAACTGCCTCTTTTCTTTGGATGACATTGGAATGGTTTTAAGTTTCTTTGCAAATGATTAATTCACTTGTTAAAATGTAGGAAACAAGGCTATTATATTTTGATGAATACTTCTGTATGGATCACTTCATTGTTGGTTCCCAGGATTTTTAAAAAGTAGGTTCCCGATGCATAATTGCTGCAATCAATTGTGAACATTGGCTCAGCAACCGTAAATCGATCTACGATCAGTCCTTTGGCATTGTATACCTCCAGGGTGAGATGCGTAAATTGGCCCTTTTCCCACAAAACATTGAAATGCGTGTCGGCAGGATTTGGGTATAGATGGAACTCCTTCTTTTCGAGTAGCGTATTGACGGCAGTTGGGTGTGTTACAATGATTTCTGACAAAAGCATATCGGTCAGGAATCCAAGATCGTTGTTTTGAATGGTAATGGCGCACAGAAAGGAACCAGTGGTTTCGGGCAGGCCTGTGATCAGGCCGGTAGCAGCATCGAATTGAAAACCTTCAGGGATAAGTTCACCGATTAATTCAAAAGAGTTAACATTATTTGTATCAGAAATTTGCACTTGAAATTCATAGTAGGTATCCAAATAAGCCGTGTCGAAATACGCTGACGAAATCCGGGGATAAAACTCCTGGATGTAGCACGAATTGAAGGCCGGATAGAAGATCGAATCTGTATAAATCAAGTTGCCTTCGCGGGAACAACATAAAAGCACATGGGTGCCTCCTGCCATAGCGGCCCCATTAAACCGCATGTTGAGCAATCCAAATATGCTGCCAATGCCCTCTATCAGGTATCTGACCATCCCGGCGACTCAACAGCATACAGGAAAAGCCTTTTCCTCAGCGCATTGTCGATCATAACCGTATCGATGCTATCGCAAACCAAAACGATATTTTCAACACCAAAATAATAGTTGTCAATGACCACACTATCCCCATCATTAAACCAAAATCGTAAAGGGCCCTATTCCATCGTCAAAATAGGATGCGTAATACACCTTCTTTCAATTGTGTCTTCCCTCAGGTAGCCCGCATAGGCCCATTCCTGTTGCAACGAATCATGCGACTCGTAAACAAAATGATAGGTGTCGCCATTAAATTCTACCTCACCGCCAAGCTTGTGTGCCCTGGCACCAAAGCAGCTCATAACATTCCACGGATACACACCATAATAAAGCGTATGCCATGCTTTGGTGGTGTCAGCAATTTGAAACGGCTGCTGGCTATAGGTTTGCGCCGAAACCAAAAGCAAGATGAGTAGGAGGGTGGTTTTCAATTTGTTTAGTATAAGCAATATTTATTCCTAAAAATTTCATTTATGCTGTCAACCAAAGTTTCATCAGGTATTTCTTTTAAAACAGTTTCCCTATATTTATTATACAATTTCAATATCTCCATTTCTGTTTCTTTATCTAAAACACTCAAGTCAAGCATCATAGCTTTATTAAGGTCGTTTGGCTCAAATTTTTGTAAGCCATTGCCATATTCTCGGCTATTGTCTTCAAATATTTCTCTTGCAATATCGGTTAGTAAATAGGCAAATAACACATCAACATTGATGTTGTCGAATAAGCTTGATTGGACAGGATACACACAGTGAAATGTTGTTAAATTTGATATGTTTGCTTCGTTCCTGATAAATTTAAGTCCGCTTCGATTAAATACGGAAACCCATATTGGAGAAGGTGGGCGATTTTCTAAAGAAAACCAGGGTGTTCTACAAGCGGTTAGGTATTTCTTATCTATACCTGTTTTCTCACCTAACTCAATGTATTTAATAACGTTATCATTTTTCGCCCCAACTGCATTAAGTAAATATGCTTGCCTGTCAGTATTCACTAATTTTTGAAAGTTGTCCATTGTAAAAAAATTGCCCTTTACATCAATTGCTTTACAAATACAGGGACGCAAATACTTTTCACCGATTCCTTTTTCAATAGCTTTAGACTTTGAAAAAGTAAAATATTCGTTTGCTCCTGTAGCAATACCACGAACTACTTTTGCTACATTTGAGAATGGGATTAAGTTCTTATATCTAATTCCATTTTGTATTTGATAATATTTCCGCCACTTGATTTCGGGGTTAAGTTCATTCATGGCAAAAGTCAAACCTGTGTTTGTTTCAGTTGGATAAGCTGAAATATAATTACGGATAGTTTCTAATTCATCGAGTTTGCTAATACTTGAAAATTTGATTTTTTGGTAATTATTATCATTAGAGCATAATAGAATGCAAGCTGTTGTTAATACATCATCAAAAACATTTTCTTTAAAATTAAATACGATTATGTGTCTTAAGGTTTTGCTTTTTATCAAAGAAGCTTTAACTAATTTTCCGTAATCAGCGTTTAAAAATTCCGAAGGGATTATATATGCAATTCTTCCATTTGGGTTAAGTTGCGAAATCGATTTTAAGAGAAATAATGTGTAAAGATTAGTAAAGCCATTGAGTTTCACTTTCAATCTGCTTTCAATTTCTTTAATAGTCGTTTTATTATCATAATCGTGGAACTTGAAATAAGGTGGATTACAAATGATGCCATCGTACTTATTGTCCCAATCATTGTTAATATAATCTTTTAATAAAAGTTGAACATTTTCTATCCCAGCAAAGGTAGAATTTGCCTCGGAAAAGATTGTCTCGTCAACTTCAAATCCTTTAATATCAATGTCGCTTTGTTGTGTAATTAATGCTCTCGAAAAAATCCCAAGACCAAATGCAGGCTCTAATACTGTTTTTAATTTTTTATTACCCAAAAGCCATTGAGCCATTAAGTTTGCAACTGTATATGGAGTAAAAAACTGAGCATATTTTTTCCGGTGCCCTAAAGAAATTTTCCTTGAGTATTCTTTTTCTACAGAGTTATCTGCAATAATGTCGGTTATAATTTCCATTAAAATTCGTTTTCTCCAATTCCCAATAAGATTCTCAAATTGTCTATATCAAGATAAGCTGTGCCACCTTTAAATGTAACATAAAAAAGCAGCCGGCCCCTGCCCATCTCTCGTCTAACACTATTATGCTCTGGTTCTAATACTTTATAAGCAACTTGATTTGTGTTTCTTGTATTTATTTTTATCGTTGTTTTATTCTGATTTTTTATATCCTTACTAATTTCATAATGCTTTCCTTCTTTTTCAGGATCAGTTAACAAGGCAAGAATGTTTTTGAATGAAATGCCGTATGATTTATCAAAGAATACTTGAAAATAATAGTGAGGGATATTAAAAGTTTCTGCCCATTTATACACTACCTTGATATCTTCTACCTTTGGTGTAATACTTAAGTAATCTCTTTTGTGACTTTTACTTATGTGGTCTTTTAAGTCTTTGAATAGAAGGGTTAATTCTTGTAGTTTTTCTGTTGAATTCCAACTTGGTCTCCGAAAGCTGATAGCATAAATCGTGTCCCTATTTAAACTTTTAAGTAGTTCCAAATATGCTTTCTTCCCCGGATGATCCAATAAGTGCGAAAATTCATTTATTATCCTATCTTTTATTTTTAGTGCAGCTTCAAGATGATCTCTGGTTCTATTCTGCATTTCATTTTCGTATTTATCGATCAGAAATGCACTTGACCTAATTTCTAAGCCTGCAATTGCTTTTTTTACGTAGTCAGTAATACTTGAGTGGTTTATTTTGCTTAGGTCATAACCTAGGCTCGTATCAAAATCAGTTTTTCTAAATATAAGTAAATCAGGCCTTTTCCCTATAGTATCCAATTCATCCTGAAAAGTACGGTAGAATTCATCAAAACCTTCTTCTCCTGCAACTAAATCATCTGATTTCCCATACCTTACAGCAACACAATTTTTAGATGTTGCATTTATCGCCCTAAAAATTAAATCTTCTGCCCAGTCACCTTGTTCCTTATTTGTAATAAAATTTGAAGAGGCTTGAGTAGGCGGAGATGTTCGGTCTCTTGGAATGTTAAAGTCAACAATAGATTCAGGAATTTTTTTGGTTATTTCCCTTAATTCGTCAAAGTATGTCATATTATTCATTTATATCAAATTTACAGTTTATGTCTGAGCGTATGGCTGACTTTATATATTGACACAAAACTTGTGTAAAGTTACCTTTTTCCACACAACCAACAGTTCCATCCCAACCATCCCATCTCCCCTCACCAACGTTTTCGTGTAATCTTGTGTACACAATCTCCCACTTTTCATGGTTATATATTTTATGTGCCCGTAAAAATAATAAAAAACGAGAAACAAAAAAAAACAGAAATCAAAGTATGCGTGGCAGAGCTGCTTATTTCAATCGGATGCTCGTGTTTTCGCGCTCCTTCTATTCAAAAACCTTTAACTGGCTTAGCAAGGCATAGTAAGCATTTTCATTGCGCAAAAACTTACTTTTGGCCTGCCAGATTAAATCAGCATCCACCAAATAATCCGTAAACGAAATATGACCTGATTTCAGCAATTCGAGGCTGCCGGCTGATACTTGTTCCTCCTCAAGGACGGCTCGCACCTGCTCGAAATTTGTTTTTAGCGCAACCACCTGATTATACAAATTCGTAAGGCGTAATTTTATCTCACCCTCCTCTTGCCAAAGCCTCGCCCTTGACCACTCGGTCTGCAATTTGGCATGTTTTACGCTTTTTGCATTTTGCCATAGCGGAATACTGATGCCGGCATGAAAACCCTGTAATTTCTGATCGAGTATGGTTTCCGATTTGTAACCGGCTTCAAAGGAGGGTAAACTGCTCATCCGTTGGTATTTTTCAAGGTTTTCGCCGCCGTTGCGCTGCCAACAAGTCGGGATTGTTTTCGGACAAACCGGCCAGGAGCGAATCCAACCGGCAGCTTCCAATCCAAAGGGTATTCCCGGGCTCTCGCCTCTAATGACACGCTGTTGTTGTATGGAGATATTTCGCTGCGGTGTACCAATTCTTATCAGCTTTTGCCATCTGGTTTGAGGTCAATGGCATATATCCGTGCTTTATCAAACAGTGGCTTTGAAATTTCGCTCCTTCTTTGAAGCCTTCGCATGATGCCAACTAAATTTTGTGCATCCGCATTCCTTGTTTTCAGCAAGGCTTCCTTTGTGCAACCAGACTAAATTGAACCAGGCCAATCTTGCACTATGCAGACCCTTTTTCTTTTCAACAGCGCCTGCTGCTGTGAAAGTTCAGCTGCTGAACGGCTGATTTGGAGGTATAGTAACCCGCAACTTTAAATGACTGAGCAATCTCCAGCTCTGCTGGTTGCTTTTCATAGATTGCCCCAAAGAGGCTGTGAATACTGGGATTAGCAGATAAATGCCCGTTTTTGCTTTTGTTTCTTCTGCTTCCAGCCACTTTGCAAAGTGATTGGGGTTGCGGATTATTCTGCTCAACAGCCATCATAAAATTGTCAAATGACTGTCCGAATCCAATGAAAGAAAACGGCAAGAAACAGAATGATGAATTTTATTTTTTTCATTTTTTCCTTCCTTTAATCAAATAATACACCGCCGGCACGTGATAAACATCACGTTCACAAGGTGGAACTGAACAATCCGCCTGTGATAACAGCCATCGGACTTTGTATTTCATTCCCGGCTTGCTCAGCTAATGCAAGCGGGATCATAGCTGCGTTAGTGTGCTAAGGTTGTCATCAATATAGGGTTCAAATGAGCGAGCTGCACAATGGCTTTATACAATGACTCCTTCATCCAGAAGGGCATTGTATCTGAACCAACAAATGCTATTTCGGGTGGCAATGCCAAACAAGGATAACCTTCGATAATGGCCGGAATACTTAGCATGCCGGAGGCTGACCAATAGACCACTACACCTCCAACTCATGCCAGTACAGGTTGAGCAACATCACTGCTGAAACCACAGGTTGCAAACGTTCCATGTATAAAAGCATGAAAATAATCACAATGGCTAACAAGGAAGTATAGAATAGCAGTCCTGAGGCTTTTTCTTCACTTTCAAACTGACCGCCATAGGCTATATAGTAGTTTTCGGGAAGCAGGACGTTTTGCCTTACAGCGTTTTGAACATCTGTAACTACGCCATGCAAATCCCTGCCCGAAACATTGGCTGAAACAACCACCTTGCGCTGCACATTTTCGCGGCTGATGGTGTTGGGCCCTGAAGCAGAAACGATTTCCGCCACTTCTTTCAGGGCAATCTTTTTGCCGTCGTGCGTGTCAATCAGGGTGTTTTTTACAGCTTCTATTGATTGCCTGTAGCGGTTGTTGTAGCGCAACACCAAATCAAAGCTCATATTGCCTTCGTAAACCTCCGACACTTTCTCGCCGGCAAAGGCCACATCTATAAATCTGGCAAATTCATTGATGGGAATGCCGTATTGCTTCAACATTTCGCGTTTGGGCTTTATTTGTAACTGAGGAATTTCTACCTGCTGCTCAACATTTAAATCCACCAGGCCATCGATATCGGAAATACTTGATTTTATTTGGTTAGCCAACGAGAACATTTTCTGCAGGTCGGTTCCAAACACCTTGATGGCGAGGTTGGCACTTGTTCCAGACAGCATATGGTCGATGCGGTGCGACAAAGGCTGCCCTATGGTAATATTAATACCTTTTACAGTGCCAAGTCGTTTGCGCAATGCTTCAAGAAAATCATCTTTCGACCTATTGCTTAAGGTAAAAGGAATATCAATTTCGGAGGAAAAAACGCCTTGAGCATGTTCGTCCAGTTCGGCACGGCCTGTTCTCCTCACAACAGTGTTTATCTCTTCCATCTCAAGCATTTCCTTTTCCAGCATAAGATTCAGTTTATTGCTTTCATCAAGTGAAATGCCGGGCAAACTAACAGTGCTTAGGGTAAGCATACCTTCATTAAATTCAGGCAAAAAGCTTCTTCCCAGGCTAAAAAGCACAAACATGGAAGCAATGAACAGCAGCCCGGCAGCACCAATGATTGATTTTTTGAAGTTCAACGAACCTTCCAATGCCCTGCCATATATAAGGTTGAGCCAGCGCACCCAACGGCTTCCCTTTTCGTGACCTGCCAATTGCTTGTCGCTGCTAAGCATAAAACTGCACAACACAGGGGTAAGTGTCAGGGCCACCACCAGCGAGGCAAAAAGCGAAATAATAAATGAAATGCCGAGGGGCTTCAGCATCCTGCCTTCCATTCCTGTTAGGAAAAACAAGGGGATAAAGGCCACAATAATGATCAACGTTGCATTTAAAATGGATGACCGTATTTCTTTTGAAGCATTGTAAATGACTGTGAGTTTAGTTTGTTTTTCTTCTTTTGGCAATCGGTGGTTTTCCTTGAGCCTTTTCAGTACATTGTCCACATCAATAATGGCATCATCAACCAGAGAGCCAATGGCAATGGCCATCCCGCCCAGCGACATGGTGTTGATGGTCAATCCCAGCCATTTTAAGGTGATAACGGTAACCAATAATGACAAAGGAATCGCTATCAACGAAATAACCGTTGTTCGGATATTCATAAGGAACAGGAACAAGATTATCGTGACAAACAATCCGCCTTCAACAAGCGCGCGGGTAACATTATCCACAGCCCTGGTAATAAAATCGGCTTGACGAAAAATGTCGGCCCTGATTTGAATATGCGAAGGCAGCGTTTCTTGCAAGCTTGCAATGGCATCATCAATTTTTTCGGTTAAAACCAGGGTATTTGTATTGGGCTGTTTCAAAACGGTCATCACCACAGCTGGTTTGCTGTTCAAATACCCTGCGCCGATTTTTGGTGAAGTGCCTGTTTTTATAGTGGCTACATCATTAATTGAAATGGGGTTGCCATTGTAAACCTTGATGACCGAATTGCCAATTTCATCGAGATTGTTGGTTCGGATCACACCACGAATGACATATTCATTCCCAAAATCATTCAGAAAACTACCTGTTGCATTTTGGTTCAGGTGGTCGCAAGCCTTCAATAGTTCGGATAGCGAAACCCCATAATAATCCATCTTTTCAGGGTCGGCCTCAATGATATATTGCTTATAATCACCACCCATCACCGCTACCTGCGAAACACCACCAATGGAAAGTAAACGGTTGCGAATTTGCCAGTCGGCAATTGTTCTCAAATCCATAGGGGAGATTGAATCGGAGGAAACCGTAATAAGCATTATTTCACCAATGATGGAGGATTGTGGGGCAAGTGTTGGATTACTGGCGTTTTCGGGCAAACGTTCCGCAACGGATACCAGTTTTTCGCTTACGATTTGTCGGGCCTTGAAAATATCCGTATCCCATTCAAAATCGACCCAAACTATTGAAATGCCTGTTGCTGAAGATGATCGTACGCGTCGAACCTCTGTTGCACCGTTCACGGCTGTTTCGATGGGAAAAGTTACCAAACGTTCCACTTCCTCAGTTGCCATCCCATGGGCTTCCGTCAAAACCACCACCGATGGGGCAGTGAGGTCAGGAAACACATCTACTTCCATTTGCGTTGCCACATAGCTGCCCCCCACCAAAAGGATGAAAGCCAGAAACAATACCAGAAGCCTGTTTTTAAGACTGAAATCTATTAATCTGTTTAGCATTGTGTCATCTTTTTATTATATAATATTTTCATTGTTGATTTTCAGCTTGTTGATTGTTGAATAGCCCCCTCAATCACCAATCCTCCAATCACCAATCCTCCAATCACCAATCCTAATGCGTATGACCATGAATAGGTAGATCGCCCGACATGGCTGCCAATTTTATTTGGAAAGCACCTTTTGTTACGATTCGCTCACCAATCGATAATCCGGAAATAATTTCTGTCAAAACACCATCGTTATTCGCCAATTCAACCTGCCGTTTTTCAAACGATTCGCCCCCGGTTTGCACAAACACAAAATATTGCCCTTGCTCTTCAATAATTGATGATAGCGGCACGACCAATGCTTGTTCTTTCCAACCTGTTTTGAGAAAAGCCTCAATGAACATCCCCGGCATCAATTCTCCATTGTTTTGAACCGAAAAAGTAACAGGTATGCGTGTTGTGTTTTCGGTCACAAAAGCAGTGGTTGACGTTACCTTCCCGTTGATTTCCTTTAGCGTTATGGTTTCTTGCTTGTCGGCAAAAGAGAAGTTTGCATCGAAAATGCCACTTACTTTCTGAAAATCTGATTGATTTACATATGCCTCAATTAGCAGTTCACTTATATTGCTGATGTGCATAATAACCGAACTTTTGTCCACAAACTGTCCGTTGCTTACATGAATGCTGCTGACAAACCCTTCGATGGGTGATGTAAGTTTCAATCCATTTTGCGATATCTGATTGGCCAATTGGTAATAACGCAATGAGTCCTGCTTGAAAAGAGATTCAATTTGCAGAAAATCCTTTTGCGACACCACCTGATTTTCGACCAATGGCCGGGTACGGTTGTAATCCTCTTTGCTTTTTTCAAAGGCAATTCTTGATTCTGATAATCTGGTATTCAAACTATTTTCGATTCCGGAGCTTGCAATTACAGCCAGCAATTCGCCTTTTCTTACCGGTTGGCCTGGTATTGCAAACAGATTTGCTTGTCCTTCTGTTTGTGCGTTAATTGCAACCGAGGATTGTGGGTGCCCTTTTACCCTGGCGGAAGTGTGTATAACCGAATAGAATGGCTGAATTGACACTTCTTGAGTGGCAAATGCTGTTTTCCATGCCTGTTCTTTCAAATATGAAATCTCATCACCGCTTGCAGGCTCAACTATGGCATGGGCAGCTTCTTCTGCATTTGCAAAGACCTGTATTTCAGGAATTTCAAAATTTACATTTCCTGAAGGACTTTGCAGCTCAAACAGCATTTTATAAGTACCTGCTTCTTTTGGCTGCAGGGCAGGACGAAATATTCCGGGAGTTGAAGGGGCATCTACGCTATGGCGTATTCCTTTGTTACCTTGAATAATGCTCACTGTAAGATTGCCCTCCGAAACAGGTTTATAAGTGCTTAACTGGGTAAAGTGAGCTGCAAAGGCAGTTGTTTGCCCAACGACCAAGGCCGGAAACTCTACGAACAATTCATAATCGTCTGAGAATAATGTGTAGCTTAGGGTTCCTTCTTCATGCTCGTGGTCACCATGTGCTTCATGACCTCCAATTGTATCATGGCTGTGTCCCCCTTTGTTGTGGGCGTTATTGCAACCGACAAACAGGCTGGTCAATACAATAATTGATATATAGAATATTGTCTTCATTTTTGATTGATTTCGTCTTTAAAAATACAGAAGGTGAAGCAATCTTTTTTTCAATCAGATTGCTTCACTTTATTCAACTCGACAGGTTAATTAATGTACATGATCGTGGTCATGGTCGTGGTCATGATCATGATGTTCTTCCTTTTTTGAATTACTTGTGCTGTCTCCAACAATGAATTCTTCTTGTTCGGAATGTACATGATCGTGGTCTTGATCGTGGTCATGCGTGTGGGTTTCGGTGCCATGCTCATGTCCGTGGCCGTTCGTTTTTGCTGTTTCCGAACCACAGGAGGCAGCCATTAATCCCAGATAAAAGAATACCAATAAATACGTAAATCGCTTCATAACTGATTGATTTTATTATCCACCCGAAAGTGAACAGGATTAAAAATAGAATGATTGTTTACCTTAAATACAGGCAATAGCAGGGGGAGCCCGCAGGCCAATGGCCCCGGGCTTGAAGGTGGCAGGTATGAGAAAAGGCTTGACGGTGAAAAGGATAAGTTCAATCTCCGGCGGAGGTATAATTGTAGATATGCCAATAGTATAAAGATCAGCAATTAAGACGCAAGCTGCATTTAAATCATCTTTTGCATTTACTCTGATGTAATCAAAGCCATTATCTGCTGACAGGTGCTGATGGAAGGGAAATTCATGTTGATGTTTTTTTTCTGTTTTATGTGAATGATTCTCCCCGCCATGATGGTGGTCTGTATCGCCTGCGTGATGATGGTGTTTAGAAAAATTAAACCCAAACAAAAAGCTGTAATCATCCACATCATGATGGTGGGGAATCATATCATGGCTTACCACTATCAAAAATGACAGCAACAATGTTATGGAATAAACTTTAAGTTTCATCGCTGCGAAAATATAATTTTTCACCTTTCATCGGGAAAAATTAAGTAAATGTTTCTGAAAACAGCACTGAAATGGCTGATTTTTTTTGACTTTTAGTTAGTGTCTGTCTTTAAAGGCTAGGACTTGAGCTTTTAAGTTCGAGGGCAAGGCTTGCAAGGAATGAATGTCAGGAGTCCCGAAAAATTCGGGATGACTGACATGAACGACGTGCATAACGCAGCCATCGGAATTATAAGACAAGCACTAACTTAATAAAATTCAGGAGTTCTGAAACCACACCAACACTAAACAATACCCAGGCAGATGACCCAAATCCATTAATTACTACTTTTGCCGGTCAGTTGCCCAGCCCTATGCCGAAAACAAATTACATCAGTTACCTATTTGCCCTATTGTTTATGGTAAGTTT
>JAGYLH010000058.1 GCA_018400955.1 Bacteroidales bacterium | reverse complement strand
TTAGGTTAAAAAACACTAAACCTTACATACCGTTTGGGGTTGGTACGAATGTCTTCGAGTAATTTGTTCAGCTCTTCTGCTGAGCGTTCCAATTCAAAATACAAGGTATCGTTATGCATTAACATGCCAAAGGTGCCTTCGCCCCTGTTTATTTTTTCAACCATTAAGCCTATCTGCATTATCGATTCGTCTGCTTTGCGCAAGGTGCCTGGAACATCAGCTACAACCAATGAATCGGAAAAGAGAGCCATGTTTCCAATCAGGCGGTTAAAGTCATCAGCACTCTCCTCCAGGCTGGCAGTAACTGTTTTGGCATCTCTCAATATCTCGCTAATGCGCATCCTTTCTTCATCTACAGCAGAGTCCAGGGTATTTGATGTTCGTTCGATATTGGCAAAAGTGGAACTGATGCTGTTCAGGCTTTTGGTAATGTTTTCACGCGCATCATCATTTAATACACCCTGAACCACAATAACAAGCGAATCTATAGATGAAAGCAAGCTTTCGGCCTTCATCTTGAGGGGTGCCACCTGTGCATTTACCTCGTCCATTAAACTTGTTTCAAGCGAAGATACAAGGGTATCACCACTCACAATCAATTCTATTGAATTACCAATTTGAATCTCAACAGCTTTTGAACCCAAAAGGTCGGAGCTAATTATGCGGGCAACACTATTTTTTGGAATCGGAAAATCAGTTTCGAGCGAAAAGGTAACCATTATGCTGCCTTTCATATTGGGGTGGAAAACCAGGTTGCTAACTTGCCCCACACGCATTCCCCTTAATAATACGGGGTTTGTTTTGGTAAGCCCGCTCACTTCATAGTATTCAGCATAAAGAACTCTTTCGCGCTTGAATACATCTTTTCCTTTCAAAAAATTAATGCCCCATATAAAAAGGCCAAGGGCTGCCAGAAAAGAAAATGCAACAATGTATGGATATCTCTTTTTCACTTTACAAAATTTTAGATTTTATCAACAAGTCAAAAGTAATAACTTATTGCTTGCATAAAAATTGTGTTTTAAATATTGCTTTCAAGGCTATAGTATTTGTTATTGCCAAAAATAGTCATTATCTGCTTATTCGGCAAGTGGAATTTGCAAAATCATCTTCATTGCTTATTCTTAATAGCCTTAATGTTACACTTATTGCTGGGTATAAAGAAAGTATCATAAAAGCTATAGATTGATCAGTCCATTTTTAATGGCATAGGCCAACAAAGCCAAGGTGTTTTTGGTGTTCGTTTTGGCCATCAAATTTGATTTATGCCCCACAATGGTACGTTCACTCACAAACAACTTATCGCCTATTTCCTTGTTATTGAGGCCTTCAGCCAACAATTCCAGCACTTCAAGCTCCCGCTTTGTAATATTGGGCTTATCTTCCTTTTTTTCATCACCCGAAACAGCTTTTGTGAAATAGTCCCACAGCTCTTCACTATAATAGGTCTTTCCATTATAAACTGCCTGCAAAGCCCTGTCTAAAACTTCTTTACGGATATTTTTGATGAGAAAACCCTTAACCCCTGCTTCAATCATGCTTTGGATATAGGCGTCTTCCTTAAACATGGTGAGTGCTATCACTTTGAGTCCTGGGTATTTTGCAATAGCCTTGCGGGTAGCTTCTACCCCACCCATCACAGGCATTTGAATATCCATCAGCACAATATCCGTTTCAACCGTATCGAGCAATTGCAAAAATTCAGCCCCATCACCGGCTTCGGCAACCACTTTGGCATAAGTCAGCTTGTTCACAACCATCTTTAAACCATTGCGAAAAATCTCATGGTCATCTACAATTATAACTCGAATCACCGGATCCATAAAGCTTGCTTTTACCGAACAAAGATAGGGTATTGGCTACGATTATTTGTGAAAATCTACGCCTTTATATCGCGCGAAAGGTTTATTTATAAACAAGCCAATTGCAACATATAGCAAAATAATAAAACTGATTATCAATGAAATAATACCAATAAAATCCCCGTAAACACTGTAGAAAGTGAGCTTATGCATCACAGATATATTTGCCGTAAAGGCACCGATCGTATTATATCCCATCTGTTTGACGATTTTCCCATTGGGATCAATAATGGCCGAAACACCGGTGTTGGCAGCGCGTACAACATAGCGCCTGCTTTCGATGGCACGCAAACGGGCGTAGGCCAGGTGCTGTCGGTAGCCACCCGGGCTGCTCCACCATCCATCATTGGTAATGAGCACGATAAAACCTGCATCCTGTCCGGCGTTTTGTGCTGCATAGGCGCCATAAGCTGATTCGAAACAGATCAAGGGAGCCAGTTTTTCGCCGTCAAGGTCAAATGTAAATATTTCGTTGTGTGTGCCATAACGTCCAAAATAACCGCCCGCCCCTTCAATAAAATCGCGTAAAGGTTTCATAACATGATAAAAAGGTTGCTTTTCGACCAAGGGGACCAGTTTGGTTTTATGATAAACCTGTACCCGGTCATTGTCAATAAGCAAGGCACTGTTGTACAGCACATATTCATCGCCATCATTTTTCACCATGGCCTTGAAGTCGCTTTCCGGAACAACAAGTCCGCGTTTTGTAAATGCACCTGTAAAAATCGGGGTGTGCGCACTTCCTCCGGCAAATTCCTTCAATTGCCTGATCCAACCTGATTGTTCCAGGCTGTCTTCATCAATAGGAATGGTAATCAGGGTTTCGGGCAAAACTATCAAGTCCATTTCGCTGTTGTTGTTATTGACTAATAGTTGACCGGCTATATCAAGCTGGTCCTGTTGGTTCATGCCGCCAAATTTCTCAGTACGTGGGTTGATATTGGGCTGCACAACAAGCACCTTTAATTTTTGCCCGTTAAACGAGTCCATTTTCAGTCCCATCGAAAGCCATATCGGAAAAGCCAAAAAAACCACCGCGGCAAAGGCATAAATCAGGGCATGGACCTTGTTAAGCTTCAGCAGGCTATGAATAGCCGTAGCAACAAGCCCGTTCACAACAAGCACCCATAAGCTACCGCCCATACTGCCTGTAAAACTGTACCATTGAACCCAGCCGGTGTGTTCGGCAAAAACATTGCCCATTGTGAACCAAGGCCAAGAAAGTTCCCACTGAAAATGTAAAAACTCCATTGCCAGCCACAAAACCGGGAAAACTACCAGATTTGAAAACGAAACATTCCATTTTTGTTTTAAGAAATAATACATCCACAGCACCACGGCCATATAAAATGAATTGAAAATATGCGCCAGCAGGCTGCCTATGATGGTGGAACTATACATCCACCAGGCTGCCATAAGATGAAGTAAAAAAAAACCAAAAAATATAGCACCGAAATAATGCACCAGCCTGCCCTTTAATACTTGGTCCAGGAGTAGAAAAGGCACAAAGGCAACAAAAGCCAAAATAGCATAACCGTCTGGAGGCCAAGCAGCAAACAGCAATAGAGCACCTAAGGCCGGCAACAGAAAAAAGAACAGTTTAGTTTTCATGCAACTTTTGAACTTTATAAGAACAAAAGTAGGATGTTTTGCATTTCAACAATTTTATGTAATATTGAAAGCTGAAATAAGCCATTCCACCACCATGAAAAGTGAATTTGATTACGATCCTAAAAAAGATGAGCCACCAAAAAAAGTGATGATTTGGATAATTGTTGCAGCCTTTCTTGCAGCACTTTACCTCTCACAAATATTGGTTTAAACCAAACAAATCAGGTGTTCATCAGGCTATCTTTTCAAAAGAAAACAATATCTTGTTGCTATAAAAACCAGTTTGTTTATTTCCGCAGCAGCTTGCCGCGAACAGTTTTATCCTCAAATCTGAGCTGGTATATATACAATCCTGAACCAACAGCTTGCTGTTCATTGTTCAATCCATTCCACAGCAGCTTGTGCTTGCCTTTGGTCAAAATTCCGTCGTTGATCGAAGCTATAAATCTGCCTTGCAAATCAAAAATAAACAATTGTACAAACTGGCTATCAAGCAATTCGAACTCGAAAATCGTTTGGCTTACAAAAGGATTTGGATAAACCTGAATACCACTGCTGGCCAATCGATCCGATAATGTTGTTATTAGATCTTTGTTGATCATCACAACTAGCTCATAATCGCCCAGCTCACTCTCAATAATGATGATTTCTTCATAGAAATCATACTCCGGATTAGAGCCGGCAACCGGCACCACAATCTCAACCTCTACCGAAAGCGATTCGCCAGCCTCAATCTCATAAGGGAAAGCCGGCAACTGGTTCATCATGGCGGCAGCATCTGCCGAAATATTCTCGATGCCCGAAATTTGAACTGCATTGGCGGTGGGGTTCTGAATTAGAAATGTATTTTTTAATTCATCTATAAAATAAAGGGTATCTGGTGCTATAACCAAATCTGTGATTGCCTGTTCGCCAACCACAAACCAATGCGGATCGTGTTGCCCCATAATAGGATGTTTGGTTTGACGGCCTGATTGGTCAGCTGTATAAAGGTAATAACGAATGGTGTCGCCACCGGCATAGTCTTTAATATAGCCTGTAAAACCTTCGTCAGATTCAACTAGCAGGGCTTGCTGATAGGCACCCGAATTGATGCTGTAATGGATCAATAAACTATCGGCATAGAGGCTTTCACCTGAATGTGCTGCAATACTTGTTGTTACAGCAAGGGAATCCTGCCACTCGATTTCCCCGAAATGAGGGCGGTGGTCCACATACAGCATACCCAGATCAGCAACTTCGCGGGTGCGGCAATGCAGCGCATCTGTATTATACCATTGGTTCCAATTAACCCCAATAATCTCGTAGCCTGGCATGGCTTCTTCATATGCTTCAATAGCCTGACTGTCCCAGGTGCTGCCGGTTAAAGGAACAAAAACCCGGTTGTTGGCTATCAGCGAATTCGTATAAGGGGTGGCAGGGTTTCCTCCGGGGGTATAAACACGGTACACCTTATAGGGATATCCCCAAGGTGTAATCCGGTTGGCAAAATATTCTGCAACATCCTCAAAATCATTATATCTTGGATCGGATGGAGGTACTTGCCCAATTAAAATCTTATCAGGTGCCAGGTATTTGCTCCAGGTATCAATGTGTTTGATATAGTCACCCAGCGGGTCGATGGTAACATCGTAATCGGTCACGCCCAGATAGTCTTGCATACGCTGGTGAATTTGTGCCATTGTCAGGTTTGTGTTTTCTTCGTACACCAGATCGGTTGAAGCCGCAGTGCCAAGCCCGTCAACCATCAGGTTTCCACCGGTATGTTCCACATTCATATAGTAGTAATCAATTCCAAGATAGGTTGCTGTGTGTCCGGGGACAGCATTATCGCCTGGCCGGGGCCTGTTGTAAGGAAAATCGACTATGCCGGGCTGGTTGTTGCCATCAAAGACAAACCACGGGCCATAATCCCTCGACCAATAGGAATCGGTTGAAGCCACCATAAAGGAGCAATTGGCCGTATTTACCCCGTTTTGGTTGTAAAGGTTCAGCACTTGATTGGCTTGTGTATTGCTCGAAACGATAGTAATAACTTCAATTTCCTGCGATAGCGAAGCGATGAAACTGTAGGGGAGCCCCAGCGGGTAGCGGATCATTACAGCCTGCAAAGGATCGAACTCTGCAACCATCCTCAGGGGACCCGTCGGCGGGATGCTCTCTTCTATACGATCATGCACCACCGGCGTATTCATTTCTTCCTCAGAAAGATAACGCTTTAGGAAATACTCAGGAACCTCATCATTAGCTGTGAACACCTGTGCATTTACAAAATGGGCTAAGTACAGGAAAATCATTCCTGTCAATACTAAAGTCTTTTTCATCTGTAACAGTAAAATTTATCGATTCTTTTTCCTGATTTAAAGCGCCCAAAGATAAACAACTATTGGCAATACTACATCAATCAATTTTGTTGTATCTTTGCGCAAAGGAAAATCTATTAACATGAAACTATTCGTATTACTTGGAATACCAGGCGGTTGGCAAATACTCCTGATTGTTGTTGTTATTCTTTTGCTCTTCGGTGGCAAAAAAATTCCTGAAATGATGCGTGGCATCGGAAGAGGTGTAAAAGAATTCAAAGATGGCATTGCCGGCGATGAAAACGAAAAAAACCCAGATCAGGATAATAGACAGGAAAATAAAAAGGACAGCTAAAATCTTGTTTGACTGTAATCCATTTGTTTTTTTATGGACCAAAGGCCAAGGCTTAAATTGCTATTGAGCAGGGGCGATGTTTTGCTTGAAATGCTTGCCATTTCGCTTTTACTCATCTGTTGGGTGCTCGCCATTTATGGGTTCTATATCTTACCTGAGAGTATTCCAGTCCATTTTGATATGTCAGGAAAAGTGACACGCTACGGCAGCAAATTCAACATTTTTCTGATGCCCCTTATTGCCACAGTATTGTTTATTGGCATGAGCATTTTAAACAAATATCCTCATGTTTTCAATTATCCATATCCAATTACCCCGGAGAACGCTGAAAAACAATATCGCACAGCAAGCAGATTAATCCGTTGGCTCAAATTTTTAACCGTTACCCTTTTTCTGTTTATCGATATCGTTATCATTCAGGCTGCACGCTACAGCACCAATATTATACCATCCTGGCTGTTCTTCTTTGTGCTGCTACTCTCTTTCGCCCCCATTGCGATTTACCTCCTTTCTGCCCGCCGCAGCCGCTAAGCCGTCAAAATATTCCTTATATTGCAACCCTTTGCAACAAAGCATGTCATTGACAATTGAAAGAAGTATAAAAATAGCAATTGGAGACCCTCAAGCTTGATATTCATCGCGACCTGATTGAGCAAAGTGTGCTCGGGAGTCAGAAGGCGCAGTACAGGTTATACCAGCTTTACGCCAAAGCCATGTATAATATCTGCTGCCGTATGATGCCCTGCACTGAAGATGCCGAAGACATGCTCCAGGAGTCATTTACTGAAGCCTTCCGCAGGCTGACAAGCTTCCGCTACGAATCAACCTTTGGGGCCTGGCTCAAGCGGATTGTTATCAACCGGTGCATCAACGAGTTGCGCAAACGCAAAGCTGACCTAAACTATTTTGATGATATGCAACGATTTGAGGGTCAAACCGATGATGTGGAAGAGTGCGCAGGGATCAGTGTGGAAAAAGTAAAAAAAGCCATGACAGGTTTGCCCAACGGAAGCCGGATGATTTTTTCGCTCTATCTGCTCGAAGGCTATGACCACATTGAAATTGCCGAAATACTAAATATCTCGGTCTCCAATTCAAAATCGCAATATATGCGTGCAAGATTAAAAGTAAAAGAAACATTAAATCAAATGGGCTATGAAAACTGATCAGTTAGAGGATTTCATCCGCGAAAACCGCGATCAATTTGATACGCTTGAACCGTCGCCCGACATGTGGGGACGCATTCAAAAAGCTCAAAAGAAGCCAACGATTAAACCCTGGCGTTCGATAACAGCCAAGGCGGCAGCAATTGCAGCAATCTTTATGCTGGGTTATTTGTTCAGCTTGTGGATGGGACAGCAAGGCCCTCAAGAACTTTTAACCGAGGAACCCATCGAAAACACACCCGAATTAATCATGTTCAAAGAAGCCCGCATATACTACTCATCCTTAATATCGGACCGCGAACAGCAGCTTTTCCACCTGACAGCCGAAAACAAGCAGCTGCAGGAAGAAATCAAAGAAGAGTTTATGCACCTTGACCGCTCATTTAAATCGCTTGAAAACGACCTTACCGACCAAGTTGCCGGAGAAGAAATACTAGAAGCCATGATACAACATTACCGTTTGAAACTTGATATGCTTGAAGATATGTTATCCCAAATAAAGTCAGTTGATGAAATTGAGAAAAAGGAGGTGCGTCATGTTTTATAAAAAAATATTTATGGGATTGTTAATAAACCTTGCGCTCATAAGCACGGCAAACACCCAGTCGTACGAGCGCTCGAAGAAATACAGCCAAACTTTTCCCCTTGAAAAGGAAACAGAGGTGAACATAAGCAACAAATATGGCCACATCCACATCCATACCTGGGAAAAGGACTCCATCCGCTTTGATGTTGATGTGCGCGTAAGCTCAAGCCGTCAGGCCCGCCTCGATCGAACTTTCAACGAAATTGATGTGCGGTTTACTTCAAATGACAAATATGTGGTTGCCAATACCACCTTCGCCAGCTCAAGCACAGTCTGGACGGAGCTTTCGGACCTGGGCCGTACATTAATCAATACCGGAGGCACAACCGAAATCAATTATACAGTATGGATGCCATCGAACAACAGCTTAAAGATTGACAACCGTTTTGGAAATGTCTTTATGACCGATCATGATGGCCCGCTCGACCTCCGACTGTCGAACGGCGACCTGCAAGCATACGAAATGAACGGAGAAAGCATTGTAAGGATTGAGTTTGGCAATGCCAATATTCGCCATGCCGAAAACGCCCTGATCGACCTGAATTATGCTGGCCTCGATCTGACCAATGCAGAAGAACTGAACCTGAGTGGCAGGTCGTCAAACATCAACATTCAACAGGTGAATCATTTGCAAATTAATTCGCGGCGCGACAAGGTGTTTGTAAACCAGGCAACAAGCGTCACCGGCGAAAGTGCTTTTTCGCGATCAAATTTTAATTCCATAAAGGAAAAAATCATGCTCAATGGCAATTACGGCACCATTCAGGTTTCTGATATCAGCAACGATTTTCAATATATGCAGTTAAACACAAGCTATACGGTTGTTCAGCTGTATTTGCACACCGACATGCCAACAAATATAGAAGTAAACTACAGCAAAAAAACCAAGCTGATTATGCCTGCCGAGCTGAACATAGTTGAAAATATCGAATTTGAAGCAGATGGCGAAGCCGGTATCTTAAAAGGAAACTTCGGTAAAAGTCAGGGCAGTTCCCTGAAATTCACCATGACAGGAGGCGAAATAAGTATTTTTTCGCGACCATAACCACAATTTCTGCAACCCATAAAAAGATAGAATGTCTTTGTTAGCAGAAAACATTTAGTAACCTTAAAACTTCTTGAAAATGAAAAAGATTCATGGACGAATCATGGCCATGCTGGGCGTGGTATTGATTGCAGCAAGCCTGAACAGTTGTCACAAAATGCTTAATTGCTTGCACGGCAACGGAAACCCAATAATTGAAGAACGTGCTGTTCGCGACTTCTATATGATTACCTCCAATGGCTCTTTTGATGTGTATGTGTTTCCCTCGGCAAGCCACCGCGTGGAAGTTGATGCCGAATCCAATCTGATTGACTACATCACAACCAGGGTAAGTGGCAACAAATTGGTGATTGAAACCCGCAATAACCGTTGCCTGAACAACACCATCCCCATCATCATCAATGTTTACACACCATACATTGACGAAATCACCCTCAATGGCTCCGGTTTTGTATCGGCTTATGGCTTATCAGTTGAGGAGATGTATTTAACGCTCAATGGTTCAGGGGGCATTGATATTGACCTCGATGCCGGTTACCTTCAGGCCAGCATTGCCGGTTCGGGCAGTATTGATGTGTCGGGTATTGTGGCTGTTACCGACCTGAGCATTTCCGGATCGGGCAATATTTATGCTTACCCCTTGCGCCAGCAAGAGTGCTTTGCAAACATAAGCGGATCGGGCAATATATATGTAAATGTCAGCCACCTTTTGGATGCCAGGATAAGTGGCAGCGGCACCATCTATTACCGCGGCAATCCTGATGTAATATCAACAATCACCGGCTCAGGCCGAATTATAAGACAATAAAAAACTTAGGAAAATGGGAAAGAAATTTTATTTACTGCTTATTGTATTGCTGGCAACCACCTCATTGAGCGCTCAGTATATGAAGCATGCCGTGGGCTTGCGCAGCGGGCTGAGCCAGGGCATAAGCTTTCAGTATTTTTATCAGGAAGACAAGGATATTAAATTGCTGATGAGTTCGCGTGACAACGGCGTGCAGCTCACAGCCATGGTGCAGCGCTACGAACCTGTTATGGCTCGGTTTGGCGAAAGCTTTTTTATTTTTTACGGGCTGGGGCTGCATGCCGGCATCACCCGCAAGGAAGCAGCTGATTGGCCATTTCCTAAACACGGCTATGGGTTACACCATCAGGCAAGGGGCATTATAGGAGCAGATGCAGTCATGGGGTTGGAGTTCAGGGCCAATACCATTCCTGTTTCCTTTGGATTGGAATACAAGCCTTTTTTCGACCTGTTTGGTCATCGTTTGCTTAGGTTGGGACTGTTCGACTTTGGCTTTACTTTCAAATATCATTTTTAAACACGAATTGCATAATCACTAAACCCACTTTAAATTATGAAAAAATTAATCATTCTTTTTGCCGCCTTTATTTTGGCAGGCACAACAATAGCCCAGGAAAACACAACAGCTTACCGTAGTATTTTTGGCAGTGAAAAAGGAATCAGCCATGGCGGTTATGGTGGGCTAAACTTTTCCTATACCAGCCTGGATGGCAAAGATGCCATTATGATAGGTGCCAAAGGTGGCTGGATTATTGATCACCGCCTTGTCTTGGGCCTGGCAGGAAATACTTTTGTGAATGACATACAGGTTTCAACCAATGCTAATTATGATGAGGTGAGCATTGCCGGAAGCTATGGCGGGCTGCTTATTGAACCCATTTTGGCACCCTTTGCTCCCATCCATGTTGCTTTTCCAATCATTATAGGTGCAGGAGGCATTGCCCATATGAATTATCATCATTGGGTAAACGACAACTATATTGAGCCTGTTGTTTGGGATTCAGATGCCTATTTTGTAATTGAACCCGGAATAGAACTCGAAATCAATGTGGTACCATTTATGCGAGCTTCGCTGGGCGCATCATACCGCCACACCTCCCTGATTGACCTGCCCGACACCAGAAAAGATGCCCTGCGTGGGTTAAGTGCCAATTTCAGCCTTAAATTCGGAAAGTTCTAAAAAAAGCACTCATAACACGAAAATAAAAGCAATGCAGGCAACAAACTGCATTGCTTTTATTGTTTTAACAGAATATACAATCTGATTTTAATAAAACTCAACAGTGTGAGGGACTGCCTCCATTGAGGCAGTCGATGCATGAGGCAACCAACATTCAAAAGAAGAAATTTACTGTTTTAAAAGCTCCACCCCATATTAATATAACCCAGTACTTCTTTTGATTGCAGGCTATAGGAAATGGTCGCATTTATAGGGCCTAAAGGGGAGCGGTATCCCAAACTAACCGCTGAGCCAATTAACAAATTATCATGATTTACAGCATTTAGATTGTCCAGTTGAAAATCGTACATGGCTGCATTGATAACAGGGTTTACAAAAAACTCAGACCAAACATTAAAATTCCAACCTAAACCAGCTGAAAAAACAGCGGGGGTAATGATTTCGTACTCATTCAAACCAGCGAACAAAATTTGATCGCGCAAAAAAGGATTTGTCCCGCCTACATTAAACATATTTAGAAAACCTTGTGTATAATTGAAATTATAAGCGGCCTGAATACGGGTGAAATACGACGATCGTTGCGTT
Source organism: Bacteroidales bacterium (assembly GCA_018400955.1). Taxonomy (GTDB): domain Bacteria; phylum Bacteroidota; class Bacteroidia; order Bacteroidales; family F082; genus CALAZZ01. The sequence continues at coordinate 10,534 of JAGYLH010000058.1, read as the reverse complement.
AGGGGCAAATGGTATTCATAATTGAATTTAAACTGAATAAACTCACCGATTGAAATTCCGATTTTTGACAAGTCCGTAATGGTGCCATCAGTTGTAATAACCTCAACAGAAGGATTTTGCCCAAAAAAGTAGGATGCTAACAACGATATATTTTTTCCTGAGCGCGAAAAGGCGTGTCTGTCGAGGGTGTACTTTTTGAAACCCACAAAAGCTTCATAGCCTCGATTTTCACCTTTAATAACATAATCCGTTTGAATGGTGGGATTCAAATGCTGCGAATAAAAGGCAGCACCTGCGGATAAATAGGCGCTTTTTCCAACTATCTGGTTAATAGATATATCAATCCTGCTATAGCGCTGCTTGTAGGCTGCTACAGAAACAAAGTTTTCGTTGTAGGGAAATTTCAGTTGATCACCTTCGGCACGCAAGCTCATCCAATTGTTTTGTTTATCTGATGTAAAAAAATCTATAGCCATGCGAAAAGCCGGCTGTTCACCCAAACGGAAACTAAAATCCCCGTTCAGGTTATATAGGAATAACTTACTTGTCGAAATTCCACCAATTAAACCAATGCCAAGGAAGGAATTATAGTGCAAACCTATCCTCAGCTTATTCATAGGTTTTTCGTCAAAAGTATAAACCAGATGTTTTCTGTCAGGACTATTGCCTGACGCACTATAGGTGTAGGTTACCCGCTCAAAATAACCTGTTGCATATAATCTTTTGGTAATGGTGTTCAGTTTGTTAGCACTCAGTGTGTCCTCAGCTTTGAAACCTGCAATGTTGTTTACATAGCTTTTTCTAATATTTTTCAAGCCTTGGTAGGAAACTTCATCTAGAATAATGTTTTGCCGGAGTGCCCGAATGGAAGTTTCTCCTGGCATTGTCGGGTTTGTTTCGGCAAGTGCTTTTATTTCAGGCATGTACACTCGTGCTATTTGTTTACCCCTTTCAATAATTTGTTGTACATCGCCAAAACTTGAAGCTTCGTAGCCCTCTAAATCAGGTGAAATAAAGAGATCTGTAATACCCTTGTTTTTTTTGAACATATAGGCATCCTTAAAAAAACCCATCTGATATATTATATCTACAGGGGTTTTCAGCTCCTCAGCTTTTTTTAAACCCTGCGAAACATAAACACCCAACACGTGCTCAGCCCCCATTTTTTTTACAGCATCAACCGGATAATTGTTCACAACACCCCCATCAACAAGCCGATTCCCGTCCCTGTCAACACTGGTAAAAACGGCTGGGATAGCCATGCTTGCACGCAGGGCACTGACGATATCGCCCGAGCTAAGAATTATGGGTTCACCCGTTTCTATATTGGTGGCTACGCATGCGAAAGGAATTGGTAAATCTTCGAATTCCACAGTTTCGCGTACATGAAAAAAAAGTTGTTCCAGCAAGCTCCACAGCTGCTGTCCTTCGATGGCGCCTGTACCTATAACAATTTTAAAGTTCTCAAAAGGCACTTCAAATAATGACTTCCCGTTTTGATACCGGTTTCGGATATGAATGTTTTCCAATTCTGGTTTGGCATTAAAAACACGCGCCCAATCAACTGATAAGGCGAATTCTTCAATTTCGTTAGCCGAATAGCCACTCGCATAAAGCGCACCAACAATACTTCCCATACTGGTTCCAGAAATGTAATCAACTTTAAGTCCGAGGCTATCAATAATATGCAATACACCAATATGGGCAAACCCTTTCGCCCCTCCGCCACTTAAGGTTAATCCTATCGATTCTTTGCGGTCATTTTCAGCAACTGACTGCAATGGCAGAAAAGTGCAAAATGTCGCAAAAACAAGAAAAAAAGCCGTAACATTCTTTCTGCAGGCTTTTAGCAGGTCGTTTTTTGTATCCATCCTTAAATGAAGCTTTTTGATTGGTTTGTTTTATCTTTTCTTATCGTCATCTTATTTACAAAAGCACCCAAGGTTTAATGCTTTTTCTGCCAATTTATGTCATGCTGATTAGCTTAAAGTTAGTTGTAAGCTTTAAGAGGAATGGCTTAAAAGTCTGGGCATCACACCAGGATTTTGTTTTTATAGATGCAAATATATACTTTTTAAAAAATAGACTATTAACACTTGAACCAAAAAATAACGGAAACTTTACCAATACCAAATTATTTTACACAGGATTTGATAATTCAAATCGACATTTCAACCCAAAACTTGTGATGTTTCAACCCTAATTCACATATGGATAAACAATATCTATCCAGCGGTCTTCAGTTATAAAAAAAGTGCCAAATGATTCCCAGTCGGCCAGGATACGGTTTGCTTTCAGTTCATCAATATTCAGGCCGCTGGCTTTTGCTGTGGCTATAGCGGCAACACTGGATTCGAGCCGGACAAGATATTCGCGCAACTGCGACATGCTCATGGCAGGGCCGTGGCCCCCGACCACAGTCAGGTCTTCGGGATAGGTTTGAAGTATCCAGTGCAGGTTATTGATTAATCCCAGCGGATTTCCACCCTGGCTGACATCAACAAAAGGGAAATAGCCAGCGAAAAGTAAATCGCCAACAACCAACACCTTGGCCTGATCAAAATACAGGATGATATCGCCCCGTGTATGGCCTTCGGGCAAATGGCGCAAATAGATATCTGTGTCGTTAAAATAAAGATGCATATCCCCTTCAAAAGTGAGTGCCGGCTGCGCATTGACCGGAAAAGGACCGGGCACATCGTCGCCACGCCTGCGGTCAGAAGCCAACCAGTCTTTAACACTATGGTTGGCAATAATCAATGCCTCCATGCCCAGTGCCAAATTGCCACCCGTGTGGTCAGCATGCAAATGGGTGTTCACTAAGTAACGAATGGGCTTATCGCTGATTGCGCGGAGGGCTTCGAGTAGCTGCGGACTGGTTTGTTCGTAAGCTGCATCCACAACCAAAAGGCCGTCGGGCCCGGTAAAGGCCACCACCGCCACCGAATTGCCAACAAACAATCGAAAGACACCAGGCGCCAGTTCGGTGGTTTCAACCTTCATCCCGGCCCAGTCGCGCTGGGCAGAAACTGAAGAAGCGCTAATCAAGAGTGCCAAAAAAATAACAGTTATCGAATTGCGTATCATAAGTTATGTTTTAAGTTTAAACAAGCCGTAAAGATAATTGTTTGAAGCAGTTTAAGTAATGAATAGTATTTTTTTCGACAGGCCCTAATCTAACAAAACTTACTGCTGTAAGCGTTTAAAAACCTAATTTTGCGGCATGCGTTTGATTGACACACACACCCATTTGTATCTTGAGCAGTTCGATAGCGATCGTCACGGCATGCTTGCTGCTGCTATAAATAAAGGTGTTGACACATTTTTATTGCCCAACATTGACGAGCACAGCATCGGGCCCATGTTGCAATTGTGTACCGACTTCCCTTTCAATTGCTTTCCCATGATGGGCTTGCACCCTACATCGGTTGGGGATGATTTTGAGCAGCAGCTTCAACTTATTGAACAACAGCTTGATAAAGAGAAATATATTGGTGTTGGTGAAATAGGCTTGGATTTTTATTGGGACACCACTTTTAAGGAACAGCAAATTGAGGCCCTGCGATTTCAATTGCAATTGGCCATAAAGCATGATTTGCCGGTAGCCATTCATACCCGCGATGCTTTTCCTGAAATCCTGGATGAAGTTGAACGGGCTCAAAATGGCAAGTTGAAAGGCGTTTTTCACTGCTTTAGTGGCACAAACGAAGATGCCGGACGCATTATGAATATGGGACTGCTGATGGGAATTGGTGGCGTAGTTACCTTTAAAAAATCAACTTTACCTGAGGTGGTAAAGTCCATTCCAATGGAATTCCTGCTTCTGGAAACAGATTCGCCTTTCCTGGCACCTGCTCCATTCCGGGGCAAGCGCAACGAGAGCGGCTACCTGATTTATATTGCCCAAAAGTTGGCCGAAATCAAAGGTTTAACTTTAGAAAAAGTGGCCGATGCCACAACGGCTAATGCGCTGCAACTTTTTAAAATCTAAACAAAAAAAACGATGAGTATGGTATTTGCAATTGGCATGATTGCAATTTTGCCTTCTGGTATCAAAATATACACGCCTTGACATGGACGAAAAAACTGCAATTCTTGTTATTTATACAGGTGGTACGATTGGAATGATCAAAGACCCCGACAGCGGTGCTTTGACGCCATTCAATTTTGGACAGATTTACGACCAAATGCCCCTGCTCAAGAGTTTCAATTACGAAATCGATTTTATCTCATTCGATCCCCCTGGTCGATTCGAGCAATATGAAACCTGAAATGTGGGTCAGGCTGGCACAACTTATTGATAAACATTACAAACGCTACGACGGCTTTGTGGTGCTGCATGGTTCCGACACCATGGCTTATACAGCTTCGGCCTTAAGTTTTATGCTCGAAAACCTGAACAAGCCGGTTGTTTTCACCGGCTCCCAACTGCCTATGGGCATGATACGTACCGATGGGCGTGAGAATTTCCTTGCTGCCATTGAAATTGCCGCTGCAAGGGAAGACAACACACCGATAGTGCCTGAGGTGAGCATCTATTTTGAGAATCAATTGATGAGGGGAAACCGAACAACCAAGCAAAATGCTGAAAACTTCAATGCTTTTGTTTCGGGCAATTACCCTTTGCTGGCCGAAGTAGGTATCCATATCAAATACAACAGGCATAAGATTTTAAAGCCAAATTTCAAAAACCTGAAAATTCATACAAATTTGGATTGTAATGTGACAATTTTAAAGATCTTTCCTGGTATTTCCGAAAATGTAGTTCACAGCACCTTGAACATTCCCGGCCTTAAAGCGCTTATTCTGGAAACCTTTGGTTCGGGAAATGCACCAACCGATGAGTGGTTTATCAACTGTCTCGAAAAAGCTATAAATGACGGCCTCATTATATATAATGTAACACAATGCAAATCGGGTGCGGTTGATATGGGAAAATATGAAACAAGCGTTTTGCTTGACAAAGCAGGTGTAATAAGCGGTTCCGACATCACAACAGAATCGGCTACAGCCAAATTAATGTATTTGTTGGGGAGCGAACTGCCGCCTCAGCGAATTCGGGAATTGCTACAAACTTCGATGCGCGGCGAAATGAGTGTTTGATTTGGGAAAAAAATATGTACTTTTGGCGATTGTTTTTACGTTCTTTTTTTGATGAAAAGCGATAAGGAGAGATGGCCGAGTGGTTGAAGGCGCACGCCTGGAAAGTGTGTATACCTCAAAAGGGTATCGGGGGTTCGAATCCCTTTCTCTCCGCATTTTTTTTAACTGTTAATGAATCTTAATGTAATTTGGTAAGCATTTTATGAATTAATGCTTACATTTGTGTCCTTAAAATTATAGTAATCATTCAATAATTAACCACAATTCAGCGTTTTAAAGTGTAATCAACATCTCTTAACTATGAAAAAATTAATTGCCTTACTGACCATTGCCGGCATGATGACTTTCGGGCTCACCAATGTAATGATAGCCCAGGAAACTGAGGCGCCGGCCGAAACCGACACAACAGCCGTTGTTGCTGATACTGTTGCAGAGGAAACTGTTGCAGAGGAAACTGTTGTAATGGAAGCCGAGCCGGAAGCACCGCTCACTTTCCACGAAGTTTTAAAGGAACAATTCATTGAAGGTGGTCCAGCATTCATGGGTATCGTTTTGCTCGTGCTTATTTTAGGCCTGGCTATCAGCATTGAAAGAATCATTTACCTTACGTTGAGTTCAACCAACACCAAGAAACTCCTGCTCAACATCGAGAACGCCCTCGAAGGTGAAGGCATCGAAAAGGCTATGGAAGTCTGCCGCGAAACCCGTGGGCCTGTTGCCAGCATTTTTTATCAGGGATTGCTTCGTTATGATTCAGGCATTGATGAAGTTGAAAAATCAATCGTTTCCTATGGTTCAGTTATCACTGGTCGCCTCGAAAGTGGTGTGAGCTGGGTATCCCTGTTTATCGCCCTGGCCCCTATGCTTGGGTTTATGGGTACAGTAATTGGTATGATCCAGGCATTCGACGATATTGCAGCAGCAGGCGACATTTCGCCCCAGATTGTTGCTTCAGGTATCAAAATCGCCCTTTTGACTACAGTATTCGGTCTGATTGTGGCTATCATACTGCAAATTTTCTATAATTACATCATCTCCAAAATCGATTCACTGGTAAATGATATGGAAGATAGTTCCATCTCTTTCATTGATCTTATGAACAAATTCGCTAAAAAATAATCCCCATGGTTGACAAAATATCAAAATACCTAAGCTGGTTGCTATATGCCTTGATTGCGGTGTCGGTGGTACTTGCAGCGATGTTCTATTTTAGCAATATCGAAGAAAACACAGTTGTTTCTGTAATGATGCGTTGGGCGTATGTGCTGTTAGGTGCTACGGCAGTTATCGCCATCGTATCGCCCATATTTGGGTTTGTTCAGCAACCAAAAAATGCAGTAAAACTGCTCATTAGCCTGGGAATCGTAGCTGTAATTGCTGTAATTTCATACAGCATTGCCGGCAACACTTTCAGTGAAGCACGCTTACTGGACCTCAATGCCACGGCAGAAACTTCAAAGCTTGTAGGCATGGGATTGCTATTTACCTACATCACAGCATCCATTGCCATACTCGCAATTTTGTTTTCGAGTTTTTCAAAATTCTTTAAATAATACAACATGGCTAGAAGAGCATCACCCGAGATTAATGCGGGCTCAATGGCTGATATTGCATTCCTGTTGCTTATCTTCTTCCTGGTAACAACAACCATGGATGTCGACACAGGTATTACGCGTAGGTTACCACCTCCGATTGAAGACCCGGATGATATCCTGATCAAGCAACGTAATATCCTGAATGTGCTGGTAAACAAGAACGACAGATTACTTGTTGATGGCAAGCCCGGCGATATCAATACGCTTAAAGATAAGGCCAAGGAGTTTATGCGCCCTCATTATCCTGACAACCCTGACTTTCCTGAAGTGGAACAGCAGGAAATTGATGGATTGGGCGAAATCTGGACCTCAAAAGGGGTTATTTCCCTGAAAAACGACAGGGGAACCTCTTACGATATGTATATCAGGGTACAAAACGAACTGGCCCTCGCTTTCAACGAACTGAAAGACGAAATGTCAATGGACAGGTTTGGTGTAAGGTTTACAAACCTTATGGACGAAAAACGCATAACAGCCATCAACAAAGCTGTTCCAATGCGTATTTCCGAAGCCGAACCGGAAAGTATAGGAGACTAGCATTATGTCAAAGTTTAAAACGAAAAAAGGTAAAGGCTCAGGAGCCATAAACACCTCATCATTACCCGACATTATTTTTATGTTGTTGTTCTTCTTTATGGTAACAACTGTTATGCGTGAAGTGACTCTACGGGTAAAAAATAAGCTGCCACAGGCTACCGAAGTGCAGAAACTGGAGAAGAAAGCGCTGGTTAGTTATATCTACATCGGCCCACCTACCAATGTGCGCCTTTTTGGTACCGAATCACGTATTCAACTGAATGATCAGTTTGCCAATGTGAATGATGTACCCGAATTTATTGCACGTGAGCGTGAAGCACGTCCCGAAGCCGACCGCAACTTCCTGACTACCTCTTTGAAGGTTCACTATGAATCTAAAATGGGTATTGTAACAGACGTTAAGCAGGAACTCAGGCAGGCAGGGGCCTTGAGAATTAACTATTCTACACTTAAAGGTGCAAGAGAAAATAATTAACGCCTTTGCGTGTTGAAGATTTATAGGGAAAGTTTGCCAAGCATGCTTTCCCTTTTTTTTTCTCTGTTGGTCGAATTCGCACACTTATGTGTCCTATTGCGAACAACTATTTAATAGAACAATCGTCCTGCTTATTGGAGATTTTTAACCCACAAGGAGTTGTACATATCGGCATGTTTTATGTATTCCTTGGCAAACCAAAATTATTAATTAATTATTTCTCAAATGAAAAAAACGATCCTAATCCTGGCCTTTATTGTGCTGGGTTTTGCCGGCCGCTTATCGGCTGATGAGGGTATGTGGTTGCCCATGTTTGTTGAACGCTTAAACCATACAGACATGCAGCAAATGGGCTTACAGCTCACTGCCGACGAAATATATGGCATCAACAACGCCAGTATCAAAGATGCCATTGCAGGTTTATCAACCAGTCCTACCCCCAACGGGTATTTTTGCACTGGCGAAATTGTTTCGGCCCAAGGCTTAATGTTTACCAACCACCATTGTGGCTACGATATTATACAGCAACACAGTTCGGTTGATAACGATATCCTCACCAATGGGTTTTGGGCCCGCAGCCTGGACGAAGAATTGCCCAATGACGCACTTACTGCATCTTTTTTGGTAAGTATGAATGATATTACCGACAGTGTGATGGCCCAGCTTAACGAAGAAATGAGCGATCAGGAACGTAGTGCAGCAATAAGAAGTACGACTGCCCGATTGCGCAAAGCAGCTGCCGATGAAGCAGGTCGCTATCACGTGGTTTCGAAAAGCTTTTTTGAAGGAAATGAATACTACCTGTTTGTGTATGAAGTATTCCGCGATGTAAGGTTGGTGGGGGCACCCCCTTCCTCCATTGGTAAATATGGCGGCGATACCGACAACTGGATGTGGCCGCGGCATACAGGCGATTTTGCCATTTTCAGGGTTTATACAGCACCCGATGGTTCGCCGGCTGATTATGCTCCAGAGAATATCCCTCTCAAGCCTAAGCATCATTTGCCTATAAGTTTAGATGGTGTTCAAAAAGATGATTTCACCATGATTTGGGGTTTTCCCGGAGGAACTGACCGTTATCTAACTTCTTATGGTGTAAACTTTAACCTTGACAAGCAATACCCCCCGATTATCGATTTGTTTGGCAAGAAACTTGACATATGGAAAATTTATATGGATGCTGATCCACAAGTACGAATCCAATATGCTTCGAAACATGCCGTAACGGCTAACACCTGGAAATATCTGATTGGCCAAACACTGGGATTGAGAAACCTTGATGTTGAAGCCAAAAAACGAGAAATAGAAGCAACTTTCGCTAATTGGGTTGAGCAAGATACCGAAAGAAAAGCCAAATACGGCGAAGTGCTGCCTACGATGGAACAAGCCTACCAGCAAATGGGAAGCACCATTCAGCCTTTGCTTTACAATGCAATGGCCGGATTGAGCGGTGCCGAAATAGTAGGTTTTAGCCAGCAATTTGCTGCCCTTCACGGATTGCTTAAGCCCATCCCTAAAAAAGAACGCCCTAAAGACAAGGAAATAGCCAGACAGGCCGAGGCCGACCGCCAAAAGCAAATTGAGCAAACCATTGAATCATTGCGTCCATCAGTTGACGATTTTTTTAAGAATTACAACGCTGCTGCCGATCAGCATGTGTTGGCTGTGATGCTTAATGATTACTATATGCATGTGGACACCGATAAACAACCCGAAATACTTTATCAGCAATTTAATAAACACAGTGGAAGTTTCGACTCTTATGCAGAAACCGTATTTAAAAATTCTATTTTTTCGAATCAGGCAAGTGTCAGCAATTTTCTAGATGATCCTGATTTTAAAACACTCGACCGTGATCCTGCTTACACCCTGGCTACGGGCCTGATGGGCCATATGATGCAAGTGTCAGGTGGCTATCAGGCTTCACAGCAATCGCTTTCAAAAGCTAAAAGACTGTTCATGTCGGGACTTCGCGAAATGCAACCGGACAAGGTTTTTTATCCGGACGCCAATTCCACCATGCGCCTGAGTTATGGCACTGTGCAGGATTATTATCCGGCCGATGCCGTTAAATATGCCTATACCACAACAACAGCAGGTATCCTGGAGAAGGAAGACCCCACTAACGAGGAGTTTATTGTTGATAAAAAACTCAAAGAACTAATCAATTTGCAGGATTTCGGGCCTTATGCCAATAGTGATGGAGTTTTAATTGTGAACTTCTTATCGAATAACGATATCACGGGAGGTAACTCAGGAAGCCCGGTAATCAATGGGCGTGGCGAACTGATCGGCATTGCCTTTGATGGAAACTGGGAAGCCATGAGTGGAGATATAGCCTTTGAACCTGCATTGCAGCGGACAATTAATGTTGACATTCGGTATGTATTATTCATCATTGACCGTGTGGCCGGTGCAACCAACCTGATTGATGAATTGGATATTCGTAAGGCAGAACCCAAGCCGGACCGGGTGGAACTCCTTGAAATTTAGGTTAAATGTTTAGCAAACATGCTAACATTCATATAAAAATGATTAATAAATCCCCGTCAAGGATAGTCTTTGGTCGGGGATTTTTCTATTTTTACCTCAGATCAGGCAGTTGGGTTTGTTAAAAATCATTAAGCTAACCTATTATAAGCCAATCCCAAAGGCATGAAAGAAAACAGGCACGGAAAATATGTTAATTTTGTGCCGATAATTTCCGCATAAAGATTGTTTCTGTTATTATGAACAACCCAATGAAAAAAATAAACATATATCTTCCGATTATTCTGTCAGTGGTGCTCGCTTCTGGTGTTTACCTGGGGTACCGTTTGAGCGG